>JBILUF010000140.1:0-6738 GCA_044371155.1 Bdellovibrionota bacterium | reverse complement strand
GAGCTGCTATTTCGGCAGGTGTCTTGGTGGTGCAAGCTTCGCATGTGGCGGCGATGGCACCAGGAACTAGTATTGGCGCTGCTCACCCCGTGACGCAGGAGGGGGAGGATATCAAAGGTGATATGCGCACGAAGGTGGAGAACGCCACGGTGGCGATTGTTACATCGATCGCTGCCACTCGGGGCCGCAACACCACCTGGGCTGCTGATTCGGTCCGTAAAAGCAGCTCGCTCACCGATGCTGAGGCACAGAAGGAACGGGTGGTAGATTTTGTAGCCCAAGATATCCCTGAGCTTCTTAGGAAGGCAGCGGGTAAAGAGGTTAGTGTTGCGGGGAATAAGACAACGCTGCCGGATCTATCCAAGCTGCCGATAAAGCCGGTTGAGTTTGGTATTCGATACCAGGTGGTGAACACGATCTCGCACCCGAATGTTATTGCGATTCTTTGGCTGCTAGCCACCACCGGAATCTCGATTGAGCTTTATAACCCTGGGCTTATCTTCCCCGGGGTCGTAGGGGGACTGTCGCTGATTATAGCGCTTGCGATGAGCCAGGTGATCCCGATCAACCAAGGGGCGATCTTACTGCTGGTGGCAGGCGCTGCGTTGATTGGAGCAGAGATTTTTACTGGTAGCTTGATCCTGGGGATTAGCGGGCTGATAGCTATCTGTTTGGGGGCTCTTTACATAATTGATACCACCCAGGCACCGGGGATGGAGGTTGCACTTTCTGCCATACTCCCCACCGCGCTGGTGTGTGGAGGGATTCTGCTGGCCGCGGCGCTTGCGGTGTACCGTGCTTTGCGGGTGAAGACGGCCTCTGGCAAAGAGGCGCTCGTGGGAGAGCGCGGCAAAGCATTAGAGAATTTTAGCACCGCGGGAAAGGTCTCAATTCACGGGGAGATCTGGAAGGCCAAGCCCTCGCAGGGAATCATTATGAAAGACCAGGCCGTGGTGGTTACCAGAGTCCTGGAGGGGTTGCTGGTGGAGGTGGCTCCGGATTCCAAAGCGAGCACTGAGACAGACGAAAATAGGTAGTGCAGCGACCCAAGCGATATTGTTTTGGGGTAGAGTTTGGGGCGTTATAGCTTAATTCGCTAACCCCCCAAGGAGCCTTCTATCCCTTGAACTCTGCTCTTCTCAACGGTACTCTCTGGAGCGCAGTCAGATATCAGAGTTTAGGTAAATGGAGACCTCGCTATGCTCGGGTTTGGAGTACTTGTTCCCTTAGTCCTTCTGGGGCTTTTGCTTAAGAGCTCGGTATTTATCCTGCAGCAGTATGAGACCGGGGTGATGTTTACCCTTGGAAAGCTCACTGGTGTCAGGCGGGCGGGGCTCAATGTTATCATTCCCGTTTTGCAGCGGCTCACCCGGGTCGATATGCGTATCATTACCATGGACATCCCGTCGCAGGATGTGATCTCCAAAGATAACGTTTCAATCAAAGTGAGCGCAGTGCTCTACTTTAAGGTGGTGGAGCCGGACAAAGCGCTCATCGCCGTAGAGAACTACCTTTTTGCTACGAACCAGCTTGCTCAGACCACGCTCCGCTCTGTGTGCGGCGAGGCTGAACTAGATGAGCTTCTGTCGAACCGCGATCAACTTAATCACCGCATTCAGGAGATCATTGATGATCGCACCGAGCCTTGGGGCATAAAGGTCACGATGGTGGAGATTAAGCACATCGACCTCCCACAAGAGATGCAGCGTGCGATGGCTCGTCAGGCCGAAGCTGAGCGTGAGCGTCGTGCTAAGATTATCAAGGCCGAAGGCGAGTTCCAGGCTGCAGAGAAACTTACTGCCGCAGCAAATGTTATGAGTGTCAATCCAGCGACGATTCAGCTGCGCTACCTTGAGACGCTGCGAGATGTGGCGGTGGAGCATAACTCCACCATCTTGTTCCCGATGCCGCTTGAGTTTCTGAATCTCTTTAAGAAGCTGATGCCGAAAGAGTAGGTAGGATAGCTCGTGGTTGCGATCGGGGACTGTTATAGCTACGAGCTGCCTCCTGACAGGATTGCGCAGCGACCGGTGCATCCGTATGACCGGGCGAAGCTGATGGTGCTGCGCTGCAAAGAGGGCGCCGTTACGGATAAAGCATTCGTTGATTTCCCCGCTCTTTTGTCGCCGGGCGATCTTGTGATTTTCAATAACTCCAAGGTTATTCCGGCGCGCATCTTTGGTAAGACCGAGCTCACGGGGGCTGAGGTAGAGATCCTGCTTCTAAACAATACGGTGGCCGACCGCTGGATTGTGTTGGGTCGTCCGCTGAAGAAGCTTACTCCTGGCACCAGAATTGTTTTTCCACAGGGGTTGACCGCTACTACGCTCGAGCGCTGTGGTGAGATGGAGGTGGCGCTTGAGTTTGTATCGGCAGATAACCGCTCCGTGCGCGAGCTTTTGTTTGAAGTGGGCTCCATGCCGGTGCCGCCCTATATCCGCGGTGGGCGAGGGGACGAGGAGGACCGTAGCGATTATCAAAGTATCTTTGCCGCCGTTGAGGGGTCGGTAGCGGCCCCAACGGCCAGTCTGCATTTCACCCCTGAGTTATTAGCGAATATGCGCGCTGCTGGCGCAGAGATCGCAGAGATTACTTTGCATGTGGGTGCAGCAAGTTTTTTACCGCTGTGGCGTGAAGGGCAAGCAGTGAAGATTACCCCGCCGGGCTCAGAGCGTGGCATCTTCTCTGGCGCGCTCAAAGAGAGGATCCTGGCTACTAAGGCGGGTGGGAATCGAGTCATAACGGTGGGCACCACCGTGGTGCGGGCGGTAGAGACCATGATGCGGCTTTCGAGCAAAGCGGAAGGGGAGCCATTTGACACTGAGCTCTTTATCTCCCCTGGATTTGAATTTAAAGCAGTTGATTGGTTGGTAACCAACTTTCACCAGCCAGCCACCACCCATCTTTTGTTGGTGGAGGCGCTGCTGGGGCGCGCGATGCTTGATAAGGGGTATCAGCACGCACTTACCAACGGATACCGTTTCTTAAGTTATGGCGATGGGATGGTGATTATCCCATGAAAGACGACGCACTCCACAGCTTTGAGCTAAGAGCCGAAGACGGCAAGGCCAGGCTAGGTCGGTTCACTACGGCGCACGGCAGCTTTGAAACGCCGATTTTCATGCCCGTAGGTACTGTAGGCACAGTAAAAGGGGTGGATGTTGAAAGGCTGATAGAGCTACGCGCGCAAATAATCTTAGTTAACACCTATCATCTCTGGCTTCGGCCAACGCCGTCGGTGGTGCGAAGCCTTGGTGATATTCACGGCTTCACCGGCTGGAAGGGGCCAATCTTAAGTGATAGCGGTGGGTATCAGATCTTTAGCCTTAAAGGGATGCGAAAGCTCTCAGAGGACGGAGTTCAATTTCAATCGCACCTCGATGGGGCGCGGTGTTACCTCACCCCAGAGAAAGCGATTCAGATTCAAGAGGAGCTGGGGGTCGATATCGCGATGGTGCTGGATGAGTGCCCGGCGGCTGAAATGGAACGCGCGGAGGTGGAGAAATCGCTGGCGATGACCCTACGCTGGGCCAAACGGTCGCTGTATGCAAGGCAAAACCCGCAGACTGCGATTTTTGGAATCACCCAAGGCGGGATGCACCGCGACCTTCGCACGCAAAGTATCGAGGGGCTATTGGCGGTGGATGCCGAAGACCCAGCACACCGCTTTCAAGGGTTCTCGATCGGCGGCTTAAGTGTCGGCGAAAAGCAGGAGCAGATGTATGAGGTCCTAAGCTATCACCCCGCACAACTTCCCGAGAGTAGGCCGCGCTATCTTATGGGAGTAGGCACCCCGCAGGACATCGTAACCGCTGTCTACAACGGCGTTGATATGTTTGATTGTGTCATGCCCACCCGCGCTGGTCGATTTGGGCGCGCATTTATTAGTGGTGCTGAGCCGTGGATCAATATCCGTAATGTACGTTTTGCAAAAGAGACTGCTCCGCTCGATGAGACATGCCGCTGCATCGCCTGTCGGAATTACTCGCGCGGGTACCTGCATCACCTGATGAAAGTAGGGGAGATGCTCGGGCCCCAGATGCTTTCAATCCATAACCTGACGCACTACCTCTTGTTGATGTCCCGCATCCGCGAGACGATTGCTGCGGGTACATTCGAACAGCTCTACACCCAGCTCAACCGCACCTGGGCCGCCTTCCGCGAATAACTTTTTCTCTCAGAGACCGCGCGAAAGCAACAAATCCACAAAATCTCCGATAAGTAATAGCGGGAAGCGATTCAATGCAGCCCGCTAGCTGTAAGGAGACTCCCCGTATGGGCTATCACGCTCGAATCGAGACCTGTAAGATGCCAACATTCCAAACCACCCGCACGAGGCGCTCGGAGCTCTGGTTTGTAAACAACCCCTCACTGGAAGCCGCCATCCTGGGCTATGCAGCCAAGTACGCTGCCCGGTACGGAGTGAAATTGTATGCACTCGCTATAGAGGGAAATCATATCCATTTCCCCGCCCTTTTCCCCGGGGCTAATCGAGCACATTTTATGCGGGACTTTAACTCCTCCGTCGCCCGAGCAGTCCCGCGCTATCAGTCGTTGTATTCCTCAGGCAGACTGTGGGCTAGAAGATATTCAGCTGAGTATCTCCCTGATTTCGAGGACGTCGAGGAGCAGTTCTTTTACACAGTACTGCAGCCTGTCCAAGATGGGTTAGTTGATAGCATTTATGATTATCCAGGCTATAACTGCTTTGAAGATGCGATCATGGGCAGAGCCCGAACCTTTAAGGTTGTTCGTTGGAAGGAGTACAACGACGCACGACGGTGGAATAAATCCGTTTCAGTTGAGGACTTTACCGACAGGGTAGAGCTTAAGTATGAGCGCCTACCGGGATACGAGGATGTTCCGACGCCAGAATATGCGCGCCAAATGAGAGCTAAGCTTAGAAGACGCACAGCTGAGATTCTAGCGGCGCGAGATGGCAAAAAAGCTGTGGGGGCGGAGCAACTAGAACAAACCATACCCGGGTCACTGCCGAAGAGCACCAAGACCAGCACCGCGAAGAGCCATCGTCCCCGAGTGCTATCTCGGGATAATGCCAGAAGGATAGCAGCCAAGGCCTGGTATTTCTCGATATACTTTCGATTTAGGGAGGTATCTGCTCGATATCGGGCGGGGGAGCTGACCGTAGTATTCCCAGAGGGCACCTACCGGCCTCCGCTGTTCACGGTGGCCAATACAGACAAAATCGCCCTTGTCGCCTGAGGGCTTACACCCCTGATGAAACAATCTAAGAAGTTTTTGATCTGCGTAAGTGGCAGTGTCTGCGATGGCAGCGGGCCGTGTGGGCGAGGGGGGTCTTGTCGTATTCTCCCCGCCGGAGCGCCTATTCATTTGTACTTTGACTCGCAACAGCGACCTTAATCGGATCATGCCTGCCGGAGGCGGACCATTGTCGCTGCTACACCGCGCGGTGTCTGAGAGAAAAAGGGGCTGCTCCAAAGGGCTACACCGCGCAGTGTCTGAGAGAAAAGGGGGCTGCTCTAAAGAGCGAGGAGCAGCGGAGCTCGCTTGCAACCTATGGCTGCCAAGAGCTTTGGAGCCTCCCCAGGCGCTTTCGGCCGGGAGTCCTACGGCACCCCTTATATTGCTGCCTGACCTTGGGAGTGGTATACCGACTCACTCAGTCTTTGTATAAATTTGAGTTAATTCAATGCCTTTAAGTAAATATAGTCGCCTGCTCTGTGGCAGTGCCCTCCTTACCCAAATCTTTGTGGCCACTCAGCTTGCTTTGGCTCAGGAGGCTCCGACGGCCACCCAGCCCGCGCCCAGCACCGAGGGCACGCTGCTTCGGTTTGGGTTCATGTTTGTCACTGTGTACCTCATTTTCTACTTCCTGGTGATTAAGCCACAGAAGAAAAAGATTACTGACCAACAAAATCTCCTCTCTTCTCTTAAGCGCGGGGAGCAGGTGGTGACCTCCGGCGGGCTGGTGGCCAAGGTAGCAGGAGTTGAGAAGGAACACGTTTTGCTAGAGATTGCTCCCAACGTGAAGGTTAAATTTGAGATTGCGCATATTTCAAAGCGGCTGGATAAAGCTGAAAAGGCTGAAGCTGCCTAGTAACCGACCGATCCTCTGGCTTAAAAGGTGACAGTAAAGGGATACGCTCTATGAATTCAGATCTGCGGACTCGGCTTTTTGTCTATATCGGCATCCTTGTTGGGGCGCTGGTGTTTCTTGCTCCTACGGTGCTGCGTGACAAAATGCCCCAGAGTTGGGTTTCCAAGCCGATTGCCCTGGGCCTTGATCTAAGCGGCGGGGTGAGCCTGGTCTACGAGGTGCAAACCGCTGAGGCAGTGAAGAGTTCGCTCCAGAACATCGGTAATGCCGCACGCTCCGAGCTGCGCAACCAAAAGATCGGTGTCACCAGGGTAACAGCAACTGACAAGAATGAGCTTGAGCTTACGCTTCTCAGTGACCGCAATCTAGAGCAGGCCAAGAAGTACATCGAAGACAGCTATCGTCAGCAGATCTCGTTTGTTGAGCGTCGCGATGAGGATGGAAGGGTAAAGCTTGTTTACGGAATCTCTGCGGCACAGACGGTCCAGATCGAGAAGCGGGCCGTACAGCAGGCAGTTGAGACCCTGCGCACCCGCGTAGATCAGTTTGGTGTAGCCGAGCCACTCATTCAAACCTCTGGCGAAAACCGGATCATCCTCGAGATGCCCGGGGCCTCCAATGTCGAGGATGTAAAGCGAATCGTAGGCTCGGTAGCCAAA
>JBILUF010000139.1:0-6756 GCA_044371155.1 Bdellovibrionota bacterium | reverse complement strand
ACACAGACCTCCGGATATTCAATACTCGACTCTCTATACCCAAGTTTTCATGAACTTGCACCTTTCCATGCAGGAACTACCTATGCCACACCCCCGCATTAGCCCTGGGAAAGTGGAGGATAGTCGGCCACGCTCTCCCATGCCAGAATAGGGGCCTAGCATGGCAGCATCCCTCACCCGACTCATCACGACGGCAGCTCTGGCAGTATACGGATTTGCCAAACGCCGTGCTGCGCTGTTTGCAGCGACCGCTCAACTGGCACCTTATATTGCAGGTCCACTATTTATCCTTCCAGCATCGGATAGCCAGGAAACAATCAATGGATGGAAGCGCTATGCGGCTGTGATAATCCTCTTTTTTTTCTGGGAACGACTAGTACGCACCGCTGTGCGGGTGCGAACAGAGAAAGAACAACGGGACTTTGCAGCATTACAGCCAGCGCCTCAACAATCCAGACGCATTCGGAAAGACTCCTCAAAGAATGACACGCAAGCATTAGTGGGAGAGGCAATAGAAGTCGCTACCTCCACTTGGTCATTCACCGTTTGGGATAAGGTTTGGATAATTGTATCTGGGATAGTGATAATCCTAACACTTGATCTATTCAGCGGATATTTCATAGAGGTCATTTTTGCGCTGGTTCTTATAACCTTCACTTGCGGCGCTCTTGCAAGTTTCCTGCAACGCGCGGCACCACAAAAGCGACAACGCTATCTGTTGGGGCTCAGCCCTCAGTTTATCTATCTCACGGGGGTCGGATACCTCACCTGCCTTGCGATGCGTGGGGATTTTCTCTACCAACCACTCGTGATCGCGGCTGCCCTAGCAGCGGTGTCCATGACTCCACCGCTACTAAAACAGCTAATCAAGAACGATCAAATTGACAGCCTGCGACAAACCCCGGAGCAGCGCTACTTAGCGCGTGCATTTGCTCTGCTGATCTGCGTTGCCCCGGTCTCCATCGCCCTCATGGTGTATGCTGGAGAGCTTCCGGAGCGATACCTCGCTGTCTTTTTGTGCTTTATTTTTGGGAGCCCGCTTCTTCGAAGGCTTCAAAAAAGCCAATCAGAGCAACGGCTGGATCCCAACCTTGAGTGGCTCGGGGCGCTCACCGCAGGAATCTTCCTGGCTGTTATCGTGATTATGCGGTTTGTTTAGAATCTAAGCAGCTTCTCGCCGGCTACCGATTCGTAGGCAGCGCCTATACCTCACCGCTGCACTGGCTTTGCAAGCTTTGTCAGTGCGGCGATCTTCTCATCAACCTCAGCGGTCTTTGCCCCTAGGTCACGAGCCCGCGTAAAAGAGTCCAGAGCTGCCGCAAATTCCTTCTTGGCCTCATAAGCGGAACCAAGGGTAACGAGGGTCTCTTTTTTGGGGGCAAACTGCACCGCTTCTTTGGCGGTCGATATCGCTTGCTCGGTTTTTCCAAGGCTCAGTAGAATACTGGAGAGGTTCCCCAGAATATCACCGTTGCGCGGCTCTGCCTTGGCTGCCGCCAGATACATCTGCTCACTTTCATCGAGCCGGTTCTGCAACGCATAGGTCAAGCCAAGTTTAGCAGTAAGTCCTGCATAGCTCTTGTTTAAAGCATATGCCTTCTCATACTGCGTAACTGCTTCTTTGGTTTTGCCGGTAGAGAACAACAGGTCGCCATAGCGCACCAATAGCCCAGCATCATTGAGTGACTGCACCCGATGCTTCTCGAGCAAAACGATGGCTTCTTCCTTCTTCTTATTAAATACAAGCACTCCCGCCAAATTATACAGCGCGGTTAAGTTACCTGGGTCGACTTTGACGGCCTGCGAAAGCAGCTCCTCTGCCTCCTGCGGCTTGTTATCCTTAAGAGCCGCGAGCCCTTGCTCATTCAGCGCAAGTGAGCGTGGATTACCAACTGCCTCCGCTCCCGATTTAGGAGCACACAGAGTATCGGCGGGCAACGAGGCTAATAGCACCCCGAAGCAGAACGCTGAGCAAGCCAAAAAACGGAGCGGATTGTGTAGGATAGTTCGCACGATTGATTCCCCCTGGGCACTAGATAAACGGAGCTTGTAAAGCAACTCTGCAACCTTACACTAAACCCCGGCTATCGAGAAAGGGCGCAGGATTTCGCACTGCAGCGCAAGGCATAGCACCCCTGCATCGACGAACACAGCTAAGCCTTAGAGGTCTTCAGCGCTGAAATGCTCAGAGAGTCGCGCTGGGTATGCTGTAACAAACCCCGGGAAGGACTCCCGTATATTTCTGTTAAAGCCGGCCAGAAGTCTCTTAAAGCTACCCTGCAACGAAGCAAGCTCTGGGCCAATCTGACTATCTGGATCACCCAGAGCGGACTGCGCGGCTAACCCAAACTGCTCATCAAGTCTCTCAAAGCCCCGCTGTATCGCTTCCAGCGCACGAATCCCCTGATAGACCTTCTGATGTTTCGGCGGCCTCTGGGCACCTACTGCAAGCTCAAGGATCCCACCTGCCACCCCTCGCGTCTGATTAAGAATCCGACTAGCTGCCCCAGCCCCCAGGATGCGATCGAACTCCCGAAGGAGTGCTTCTTCACCACGCACCTCATATCCCAACAATAACAGTTTAGTTGCGATTTGCCGGAGCTCCTCGCTGTGCATCGTGCTCAGAGCGAGTGCTATTTCCTGAATCTGCTCAACTCGCACCGGATCCGACTCGGCACGCAAAAGCCGCCTGGTGGCTCCGAGTGTCCGCGCGAGGAACCCCTCCGAGGCACGCTCCCAAAGAGGTTGATAGGCGGGCTCCGGGGCACGCACTCCCGCCAACATATCGATCGTCGAGTGCGCGATCCTCTGCGTCAGCTGACTCTTTTCGATAAGCCCCTGTTGCAACGCTAGGTAGAAGATATTCCCCTTAAAAGGAAATCGCTCTGCTGCCAAGCTCATCACGAGTGGATCGATATCTCCATATCCTTGCGATAGCTGATGGTGAATCTGCTCCTGCGCCCTTGAAAGCTCTATGCCACAGCCCTTTGCGATCACATCCGCTAGGGCAGCTCGGGATTGCTGACGCATGTTACGCGCTAAGCTCATCGAGGCGCTCTCTACTACTAGCCCTACATGGGTGCGATCCAAAACGGGCAAAAGCCGTAATAACGAGGTTGCCCGCAACGCTCCAATCAGATCCTGCGAATCGTGGCAGGGATATTCAAGATGCTGGCCTGCCTCACCAAGAGCTACCCCGATAGTAAGCTGTGGGGCTACCCCTGTCTTAGCCACTAACCCGATAAACGGGAATACCATGCGCTCGCATCGTTCCGCACCCATCTCGTGGCTGATGCGAAAGGGAGGAGTAACTACCAGCACCTTACCCCGATACGCCTTCGCTAAATCGGGCAGGATTGACTCCACTGCTTTAAAATCCGGCCCATTTGCGGAGAGACCGTCAACTCTCGGATGCGCGGAGGGATCGGATACGCGCTCTCGCCCAGCAGAGGCTCGATTGTCTGGATCAGGCGGTGTGGGTTGAACCACGTTACAACTCCATGTCAGGGTAGTATGGGGAAGGGCTTACTCGAATCCACGGCTCCGCTCCTTAGCGTCACTGGCCTAGTCCAAGCCTTAGGCTAGAGCAGTTACGCTAGGTACTCAACCCGACAGGCCCTCCCACCGGCACACCGCAAATCCTCCTTCCCTAACAAAGCACTTCTGGGTCCTAACCGGCTACTTTTACGGGTTTTTTGAGAGTGTACGGGCGCCCAAGCTCGGTGTAAACTATAACGATGTAGCGTTACCCGCTATTAAAACAGCGGTGCAATACAACCGTATCAGCATCATTGAAGGGCTTGAGCACGGCCGATAGGATGCCGATAGGCTAACGATGAACATTTCGGGTCTACTAGCGTGACTGGAATATTAAATATAACCGCTGTCATCCTGACGATGGACGGGCTCCTCATGGATACGAGGGAGGTCATCACCCGTACCCTGGCTGAGGTAATTCAGGATCTCGGATTCACTGCTGAGCCAGAGCTCGTGCAATCAATCTCGCGTCTCTCTGAGATCGAAATTGCCACCCGGCTGCGCGAGCAATTCGGGGAGACTTTTGTAGCAAGTAAATTCCGGGAGCACTTTGAGTTCAACCTTGAGCAGAAGTTCGAAAAAGATGTGCCGGTCAAGCCAGGGGTATTTGATTTCCTAGTGCTATTACATCGGCGCAAAATCCCGTCGCTCGTGGTGGCGGCCAACCGTACAGTCGCCGCTCAGACACGACTCAGCAATGCCAAGATCCTGCGCTATGTGCAGGGGGTGGCGGGATGTGAATTAGTGCGGAAGCAAAAGCCTGCTCCTGATATCTTTGCCTTTGCCGCGCGAGAGATGGGTTCCAAGCCCGAGCAGTGCCTCGCCGTTGAGTGCGATGAAGTTGGGATACGGGCAGCTCATGCAGCTGGCATGATTCCAATCCTAGTGGCCGACAACTACGATCCAAGTGATGAGATTCGCGGCATCACCCGACAGATCTGTACCAGCCTCGGGGAGCTTTCCAAAGTTCTACAGCGCAGCCTGTAACATCACCGCAGCCTATAACCTGACAGAAGCCTCTACCCCCGAATATTGCGTTAAGTTCGCCCCGCCAGCCACATCGGCCGCACACCCGGCTTGCCATTGCCAGGCAGTGCATCACTCTGGCAACACCACCGCTTCAGTAGAGAGCGGGAATACTCGCCCCGAGGGAGCCACGAAATTAGCCTCAACCAGATAGGCGCAAAAGCCATCCTTAGGCTCCGGCAGACGCACCGAGACAACTCCAGAGGATGAAACAGAAGCAGCCTCCGATCTCCATTCTGCCGCTCGCAAGTCACGGGTGGAGGCGCAACCTCTCCACAGCGAAGCTGCGATGGGTGGCTCTGAGGCTCGCACCAGATACCGCTTCCCTTCTCGCTCTTTGCCAAGGCTCCACGAAAGTGTCGGGAACTCTCGATGGAGCCCCAGATATTCAGCCCAGCTGCCGATAGAATCCAACGCACTGGGCCCCAGGTTGTGCCCTAGGTTGGGATACTGCACCAACCACTTCGGCCCTTTGAGGTCAGCCCAATACCAACGCTGTGCGTCGACTACCCAATATGGGTCGTTGGTGCCCAACAGGACAAGCTTTGGCACCTGAATGTCCTGACGATACTCGTACGGGTCGATTGCACGAGCCAGCTCAGCGAGCTTCGGCTCAGAAAACAACCGATCGATAAGTCCCAGCGCTGTAAAGTCTTTGAGCTTCTCACTCTGCGCACCGTACACTGCTCGCTGCCACCTGGCCTGCTCCCGCATATTGATCATTTCAAACACTCGAGGCGCAATCCCTACCACCCGCGAGTCGACTCCGGCAGTCAGGTAACTGATCCACCCCCGCTTAGAGGCGCCAGAGATGACGAAACGATTCACGGCACCATTGGTGAACTCGTTCACTGCATCCATAGCCCGCACTACACTTTTGACCATCGGAAATATCACCGGCCAGTCCGGGTCACCGGTCCTGGCGAATTGATCAAACGAATAAGCCAAAAGCCCATCCTCTTTCCGGCCGTCAAAAAGAGGTTGATTGGGTACCTTTGTCAGCAACGCTACCGGCACACGCGCTCGCTCCGCAACGCTCCTGATGGCTTCAAGATCCTCAGTTTTTGCCGATCCACCGGTGAGGAACAGAAATGCAGGGGCATTGGGGACCATCTCGGCCTGCCCGAAGATGAGTAACAGGTGTCGCCACGGACTCTCCGGCCAGGTTTGCGAAGTCACCTCAAGCTCAACGAAACCATCCCGTTCTCCCAGCCGCTTCCACCCAAAGGAGGAGTCGGTAGCAGCCACATACCGTCTGAGCAGATTGGCGCTCCCTGGATCAGCCTTTGCGTTGGAATGCGCTGCCAACAACATAGACACTACAATCAGCATCCGGGCGACTACACCAGACGTCGCAGCGACAGCTCGATTGATATCGCCAAAGAGATGCAGGGTACCCGAGTGGAATCCAACAGAGCGCACCCGATCGCCGAGTGTCTTAGCTGTAGCCTCCGGGAGCGCTATACAAACACAGCGCAGTCGTACTCTACGCATGAACGAGAAAATCGACGGCCTACTATTCATCATCATGGCTGGATTTTCACTAAACTAAAGACGTTACAGCTACAGTCTCGACTTCGATATCACTCACTACCGCACAACAAATGATATCGAGTCCAACACCCGTCCGTCTCGATACTGGAGCTCCATCCGATGAGTGCCACGAGCAATACTCCACCATACCGAAGATGCGCTACTTCCCATCCGTACGCCATCCACCACATAAAATGTCTCTGGACTAGGCTGCGAGCTTTGCAGCCGGATGCGTTGTCGTGCCTCACTCACCTCGGGGTCAATCGCCACCACCATTGAATCAACGGGGTAGGTGATCCGCGAGCTCATCGCCGAGGATCGCTGTGTTGCTAGTGGTGCCGGCTCAGTACCCTTTAAATACCACTCTCCTTCCATCTCCACCACTTCGCCTGTGGGTGGCACAGGTGCTCCCAAGCTCGCTCCAGCATAGCGAGCCGCCAGGAGATTCATCACCTCCACCCACACCGGGGCTGCGCCGGTAATTCCGGTGACATTCCACATCGGCTCACCTGAGAAATTACCAACCCAGACCCCCACCGTGTAGCGGCGAGTAAAACCGATGCACCAGTTATCCGTCATATCGCGGCTCGTGCCTGTTTTAGCCGCCGACCAGAAACGCGTAGCAAGCGGGTTTTCAAGACCAAATGTCTCCGCCCTGCT
>JBILUF010000138.1:0-6805 GCA_044371155.1 Bdellovibrionota bacterium | reverse complement strand
CGCGGAGGTAGCTCCTGTGGCACGTATTTCGTGTACTAAACTCAATACCTCGCTTGTTACTACCGCTTCGCTTTCGGGCCAGCCTGCATTCTGGGGCCAGATACTCTGCGTATCCCAGCCAGTTAGCTCATCCTCTCCGTACCGATCCTTTATCTCCTGGTTAGTCAGCCCGGCCCACAGGCCGTAATCAAGCTCATTCAGCCGAGAGTCGACGGTGATCAGAGGGGTAGGGGTGAGATGTGCTGCGGCGATTTGGGCGAAAATCCTGGTGCGCTGTAGTGGGCCGCATAAAATAGGGCAGTCTTGAAGTTTTAATCGGGCTAAACATTCCCCCAGAGCCGCTGCTTGTGCGCGCCCTTTTTCCGTAAGGGGGAGGTCATTGCTCGCCCCCACAAATACCACTCGGTCGCCTGGATTAAAGGTGTCCCCGTGCCGCGCTAGGATAAGGCGCAAGGTCACACCACATCTCCCTCGGCTTTCAAAATACGCTCGACCTCGGCAGCATCCTCAGGGGTGTCAACAGAGGCTATCTGCCGCCCTTTGAGGTCAACTTCGACTAGGTAGATTGGGATCCCGTGCTCTAGGGCGCGGAGCTGCTCAAGCTGTTCAAGCTCCTCAAGAGGAGTGGGCGAGAGAGTGATATACTGTGCGAGCACCTGAGGTCTAAACGCATAGATCCCTAAATGCTTGAAAAATGGAAATGGCGCGCGGATTGTATCCCGCACATCAGGGCGTACATACGGCAGCGGGAAACGGGAGAAATACAGTGCTTGTCCATTCAGAGCTGCCGCGGCATAGGTGCCGCCAACATTTTTCCCGATTCGCCCCATCGCAGCATCGTGCTCTGCCAGGGTTAATCGCACTCCGGGAGTGCCGATCAGTATCTCTGGCCGCGCCTCCATAGCAGCGATTAAGTTCCCCAGCACATGCGGCGGAGTTAATGGGGTGTCGCCTTGTAGATTAACAACAATGCTTGGCGAAAGCCCTGAGCGGATGAGAGCCTGGTGGGTGCGCTCAGAGCCGTTACGGCAATCAGGATCGGTCATCACCACCTGAGCGCCGAACTGTTGGGCGTGCTCTTCGATGCGTTTGTCATCAGTGGCAATCAGCACTTCAACCTTGGGCTTTACGGCACGCGCGATACGCCAGACCCGCTCAAGTAAGGATACCCCAGCGATCTTTATGAGTGGCTTGCCTGGGTACCGTGAGGAGCCATAACGCGCTGGGATGACAATTACTGCGGACATACTTCACCCTATTTGGAGGGGCTGCGTTTATATCGAGCGTGAGTCTATCACCTCGACTCCTCGAATCGCCTCAACCTCCATTTCGATAGTGAGGCGTGGATCGACTAGGCGCGCTACCTGTACAATTGAGCTTGCTGGGCGAATCGTCTCAAACGCATCGCGATGGGCTTTGGCATAGTCCTCCCAGCGAGAGAGGTTTGTCACAAAAAGACGGGTGCGTACCACATCGGAGATCTTAAATCCCGCTGAGGATAGAATCTCGCGAATGCGGTTGATGACAAAGCGGGTCTGCTCGTACGGCTCATTGGGGGCTACCACTTCACCCTTTGCATCAACGGCGGTGGTGCCGGAGATAAAGAGTTGTTCGCCCACTTGGACTGCCCGGGAATAGCCTCGGAGCGGTTCCCATACTGACTTAGAGGAGAAGTTGATGCGCTCTTTGCTCATACCGTAGTTGTACCCTGTTTAGCGGCAGAAAAGAAGCTCTCTACAACGCTCGGATCTATCGAAATTCCGTTAGAGTGCGCTCTTTGGAGCAGCGTCCAGAAGTAGCGGTAGCTAGCTCGATCGTGCAGCCTGCCGTCGATACTAATAGGAGCCCAGTCCTTTTGATACGCCGCTAACAGAACCCGAGCTGCAAGAGCCAGCTCTTGTGGGGCTGGTGAGAAAGCCTCAAGAATCGGGCGGATCTGCGCTGGATGAATGCTCCACATACGCAAAAAACCAAATTCGTTTCGCGCTCGTAAAGCATCCTGCTTTGTCTGCTCAGGGTTGTTGTAGGCGGTGGTGACGTTATGTGCCGCTATCTTGTTGTGGGCAAGAGCACAGGAAGCGATCTCAAGCTTGGCTCGGCGGATAAGTGGATGGTCAAACTGCCCCGGGCTCTCCATGCAGCTACTCGGAATCATCCCAGCGTGGGAGCTCACAAAGTCCATAAGCCCCAGCTCAAGGCAGCGCACCCATGGCAGGGAAGCGATCTGATCAATCTCAGCGAGGGCGGTGGGGCTTTCAATTAGAACATGCACCGGGATGCTGCAGCCACTCTCTGCCCGCACACACTCAAGCTGCAGATGCTCAAGCATTATCTTTAGCTCTGCAGCATGGCGAGTCTTGGGGATAGTGATATGAGATAGCTTCCCACCAGCATGCTGCACAGCAGTCGTGATGTCAGTGCGCCAAAATGGTGAGTCAAAATCATGCACTCGTAGACCCACCCGACCGTAGAGGTTCTGGTTGCCAAGGAGGATCTGCATGAACTCATCCCGCAAAGTGCTTTCGGTGCCCACCGCCGCGCCGTCCTCTAGGTCTAAGGTTATATCAAAAGTTCCCGAAAGCTCCTTTTGAATGGCAAACGCTTTAGCCGCGAGTTTGGCATTGCCGACGTAGTGGTCGCAGGCTGATAGTATCGGAAGCTCTGGAGTGCCTTCAAAAAGGGCGGTGCTCGGATGAATTGCCATGGCGGTACTGTATCGAAACCACGTGGTTTCTCAACCCCCATAGTCGAGGTGTAACGCCATGGACGGCACAGGCCGGGGTCGCTCGTAAGTGCTTAGGCCCAGCAGAGTTGGGTGGTGATGCCTTCAGCCGGTTCGCATCGAGCCTTGGGCTGGGTGTCTCGCACAAAATGTAGCGTTATCCCAATAGGAGCAAGCTGCACATTTAGATCCTCAGTGCTGTGGTATTCATTGAGAGGAGTGTCATTATCTGCTACCAGTGCGCCACCGAGCGGGGCAGATAGAGCGAGTATCTCACCTTGAATCTCCCCCACGATGTGTCGGGGCAAGATGCCAGCGATCGGCAAAGGTAGGGTGTCATCGGGCGCTGATCCGACGGTGAACGAGCCGTTATAAAGGGGCATTACCTGGCGTAGCCCGGCGATAGTCACCTCAAGGCGGCCCCAGCGGGGCTCATGCTGGTGGGGAGTATGAAAAAACTCGGCTGACTCAGTGGTGAAGTAGGCCGTCATCGTAAAGTCAGCAATCTGGATCTGCTCGCCCGCAGCGATGCCGCGTTGAACACCGGGTGCAAGCGGCCCACCCTGCACCGACACCCCTGCCTGCTCAGCGCAGATGATAAATGAGCCGTTGGTATTGAATACGGTGAAGTGGGGATCCTCTGGCGTCCCGGCGCAGAGCACTCCATGGGAGTCAAATCCAATAGCCGTGGCGAATGCGCGCACCCGTAACAGCCGCGGGACTGATCCAAATCGCTCTACCTTAAGATATAGGCTCATACTTCCCAGGCCACCTAGGCGATACAATCGTTCGCCGGTAAGGGCACTTACGGCGGAGGGGGAGGATTGACTGTGGCCCCCTCATTACCTTTATCGGAGGTTTGCTCGATTTGTTGCGTGGAATCTGCAGTTTTACCCAGAGCCTCTAATTTAGCCTGGCGAGCAGCTTTCTTGGCATCGATACGTTTACGCAGCCGTCCCAGTCGGGAGGCTGGCCCTTCACCACGCTCAAGACAGAATTCCATAATGGCATCCAACAGGGCATCCTCGCCACCGTTAGCGAAACACTTGCCCATTGATACGGCTCGGCGCAGCGCCTTAACTTTCCTGGGAACCTCTCGGGCTGCGGATTCAAATTGATTTGCCTGCCGCATTAGGGTGGCTAGCTGACCGAGTGAGGAGCCGATGAGTGACGCTAGCGCCTCGTTCCGATCGCGGGCGTAAAGGATGGCATCGGAGATACCCTCGCCCTTAGTCGCAAGACCGATCGCTTCCTCAATTGACTCCGCATTAAATGGCTTCACGATATAGCCACGCGCGCCGAGGGTAAGAAGGCCAAAAACATCATCGAGGGTTGGATCCGACGATGAGGGTAAGGCGATAATCGATTGATCAGTCTCGATGATCTTTTCGAGGAATTCATCCACAGGCATGTTGGTTCGTTTGGCCTCAAAGATCACATGCGTAGGTTTGCGGTCTTCGAGCTTCTTTAATGCAGCGACATGGTTGGGTGCCTCAAAAGAGTTAAAGTACCCAAGCCCGTGCAAAACAGCACGGAGTTGGTTTCTGCTGCTCTGGTCTGATTCTACAAACAACACCGAGGCTCGTTCACGGTCCGCCATCGTCATCTGAGGCGGCGTGAATTGCTCGTATAGATCACGAAACGTCTGCTTCGGCATCTGACCTTCCCCTCTGCTCGCTCTGCTACTACTCTCACAGATATGGTCGGTATGGTTGGAGCCACTCTTTATGAATCGGCTCGAATTGAGGGAAGGTCATGAGCAGAAACTGGAAGTGGGGCTAGGAGGTTCTGCTAACACCTTGAAAATAATGGCGAAGCGATCTGCCGTCAGAGGATAAATTATAGGGGACAACACCCGGCCAGGGTGCATCTAACTAGCTAACATGATTGCTAATCGCAGCTCCGATCACACAGTCTTAGTAGCTGATGATGATCCGGACATTCTAAATATCGTGAGCAATATCCTGGAAGTTGACGGGTACCTGGTGATGCGCGCGCGGGATGGTCTAGAGGCTTCACGTATCTTTGCCAACACCCTCCCGGATGTAGCTATGCTTGATCTTAGCATGCCGGGAATGGGAGGGCAGGAGTTGTGTCGATTACTGCGCGCCATGCCTGGTGGTGAGCTTGTCCCGGTGATGATTCTCACTGCGCGCGACGGGATAGAGGATAAGGTCTCAGCACTAGGAGACGGAGCGGACGATTACGTCACAAAACCATTTAATCCGAGCGAACTTCTGGCACGAGTACGGGCCCTACTGCGAATTCGGTTATTAAATCTCTCGCTGACCGAGAAAAATGTGGAGCTGCTGCGGGTGCAAAAAAAACTGGTGGAGCAGGAGCGGATTGCTGCGGTCAACCAGTTGGCTGGCGCGGTGGCGCACAATATGGGACAGCCGCTCTCGGCGATTATGCTCAACCTCCATCTTTTAAAGCAGCTATCTTCCTCTGATGAGAAGTACACGAAGGCTCTTGCTGCGATCCACTGCGATGCCAAGCGGCTTGTTGAGCTCCTTGAGGAGATGAAGCGGGTAGATGCGCTAAGCACCTCTGAATATTTTGGCAGCACTGCGATTCTTTCGCTGGGGACTGGCGAGACCGCCTCGTTGCAGGAAAATACAGCGGCGGGCCAAGTACCCTTTGCCCCCTCCCCCCCCGACTCCAAGGGGAAATAGCCCCCAGAGGACTCCGCCGCGACAGCGTGGGGCACTATATTCCCAATATGGGCTTTTTTGGCACAGTGTCCTACAATGACGCCCTATGTTTAGCCCATAGGTGGGACCCCAATTTATGCTTGAAAAACGATTTGAATTCGAGACACGGGAAGCAGAGCTTTACAAGCTTTGGGAGGAGTCTGGCTGTTTTAAACCAGAGGCTGCCTCTAATCAAAGGGCACCAGTCTTTAACATCGCCATGCCTCCGCCCAATGCCAACGGCGAGCTACATATCGGGCATGTCTTTGGTTACACCACCATGGATATCCTGGGTCGGTTCCACCGGTTAAAAGGGGAGCGTACCTTGCTGCTTCCCGGAAAGGACCACGCCGGAATTCAGACGCAGGTGGTGTTTGAGAAAAAGCTCAAAGCCGAAGGGGTAGATGTACGAAACGAGTCGACCGCCTCACTGTATGAGCGCTGCTATGCCTTCTGTATCGATCGTGCGCAGTATATGCGTAACCAAGAGAAGACAGTTGGTTTGTCTGCTGACTGGTCGAGAGAGCTTTTTACCCTCGACCCACGCCTGAACGAGATCGTCTTTGAGACCTTTGAGCGGATGTGGGCGGATGGGCTGGTCTATCGGGGCAATCGGATCGTCAATTGGTCGGTGTTCTCTCAGACTTCAATCTCTGATGTTGAGGTGGAGTACAAGGAGCAAGATGGCAGCCTCTGGTTTATTCGATATCCGCTTGCGCCCAATCAAGGGTCTGTAGCTGAGCAGAAACTAAAGCTTCCAAATGGTGCTGAGATTTCAATCGGTGCCGCTGGTTTGGTCACAGCGACCACACGTCCCGAGACGATGCTCGGTGACACTGCGCTCGCGGTGCATCCTGAAGATGCACGCTATAAAGATCTTATCGGCAAAAAAGTGCTTGTGCCTCTTGTTCAGCGCGAAATCACTGTTATAGCAGACAGGCGCGTTGATTCTACCTACGGCACCGGAGTGGTGAAGGTGACCCCAGCCCATGATTTTGCCGACTACGAGATGGGGGTAGATCATAAGCTTCAGATGATCTCGGTCATCGGCAAAGATGGCTTGATGACGGAGGCTGCGGGCTCTGAATTCAAGGGGATGAAGATCGCGCAGTGCCGCGAAGCTGTGGTCGAGAAGCTCACCGCGGAGGGGTTGCTGCTTGACACCTCCACGATGAAGCACAAGGTGCCGATTGGCGAGCGTGGCAAGGATATCATTGAGCCGCTCATCTCCGAGCAATGGTGGGTGAACGTCGATAAGCCGGGAAATAGCCTTAAAGGGCGAGCCCTCGAGATGATCCGCAGCGGGCGGATTAAGATATATCCCGAACGCTTCCGGGTGATGTTCGAGCAGTGGCTTGAGAATCTGCGTGATTGGAATATCTCACGCCAG
>JBILUF010000137.1:0-6833 GCA_044371155.1 Bdellovibrionota bacterium | reverse complement strand
CAGTGAGGTCTTACTCGAGGTGGGGTAGCCCCAGGGTGTCAGGTAAGCCCAGGGAGTGCCCGTCCAATTTTTTCCTTGGATGGTGAATCGCTCTATAGATTTAAGGTCGATTGCATAGGCGGCGCAATTTTCTGCTGCCTTTTAGCCGGTTGGTGTGTTAGGAAGACCATAAGGCGTTGCAATGGCAACGGTTTTAGTATCGACTCTCTCTCCCCCTGCTGCCGTTGAGGCCCCGCCTCACGGCAGCGGTTAGAGTTTTGGTCCACTTCTCCTCTGCGCCCATCCCTAGGGTAAAACTTAGGAGATGGGTTTTAAGCCAAGTGGACGCAGCGCACTTAGGACAATCGTAAGTATCTGTCCTCAAGTATCTGTGTCCCTGCGGCATCGGCGCTCTTTTTCGCTCCGGCTATCACAAGATGTTTCATAACTCTTGTGGTGGCTTTTTGGATGGCGCGCGTGCTGAGGTGGTTTTTTGTGAATCACATTGTGATTCCTAAAGGACTTTTTCATCATTGCAGCGCCCTTCTTCTTTTTGGCTCCTTCGGTGGTCACTAGGTCAATGTCCCACAGTCGTCATCCCACAGTGGTGCATGTACCCTGTTTTTTGCGTCACCTCTCTCTCTCTTGCTCCCTTGGGTTTGAGCGCATACACTACCTCTGCTTTGGCGATCTGCGGCACATTTTTGCTCGTTCCACGGCCGTGCTTTGGGGCAAAAAAGCTCCGAGGCGGAGCCGCGCACGGTGCGCGTGCTAGAGCTGTGGAGCAGGCAGGTCGGTTGAGAAGGGGTATTGAGTGTCGCTTCTTTGGGATGGCACTCACACACAGTACAGGTGGATGTAAGGTATGAAAATTTTTGTTCCGGTAAAGCGAGTCCCTGACTATCAGGCCAAGATTAAAGTCAAAAACGATGGCTCTGGCATTGAGACTGATGGGATCAAGTGGATAGTAAATCCTTTTGATGAGATCGCTGTGGAGGAGGCCCTGCGGATAAAAGAGCGCGGCGCTGCTACCGAGGTGGTCGTGGCAACTATCGGGCCTGATGATGCTGCCACTCAACTGCGGTATGCCATGGCGATGGGGGCCGATAGCGGAGTGCATGTAAAGTATGATGGCGATGTGGACTCGGCGTTGGCAGCGCAGGTACTCGCAGAGCTTTTTAAGCGGGACCAGTACGGCCTCGTTATCATGGGTAAGCAGGCTATTGACTCCGATGCCAGCCAAACCCCGCAGCTTTTGGCGCAGCGGCTTAGCCTGCCGCAGGCATGTTTTGCCTCAAAGTTGGTGTTGGAAGGGGGCTCTGCAGTAGTCACCCGTGAGGTCGATGGTGGGCTTGAGACGATAAAGGTGGGAATGCCGTGCGTGGTCTCAACAGACCTGCGTCTTAATGAGCCTCGCTATGCCTCGCTGCCTGGAATTATGAAGGCCAAAAAGAAGCCGCTTGCAGAGATGACTTTGGCGGACCTTGGGGTAACCCCAGTAGTCGCCATAAAGTTGCATCGGATGTCGCCGCCGCCGGTAAGGCAGGGAGGGAAGAAGGTGGCTAGTATTGACGAGTTGGTGAAAGCACTGAGCCAAGAGGCGAAGGTTATTTAGGAGAAGTTTTCATGGCACCTATTTTGGTATTTTTGCAGCAGGAAAATGGCACTCTTCCCAAGGCTACATTGGTAGCAATCACAGCAGCGCAGCAGTTGGCAAGCGCATGGGGAAAGTCGGAGATCGTCGGTGCAGCGTTTGGTCCTGGCGCGAAGGCCGCCGCCACCGAGGCGCTTAACTATGGGCTCTCGGGCGTGTGGTACAGCGAGGCGCCTGCCTTGGAGAGATACTTGGCTGCACCATACAGTGAAGCTTTGGCGGCTGCATTTGAGGTATCTAGCGCCGATACGGTGGTAGCTGTTGCAACCTCGACAGGGAAGGATCTTCTGCCGCGTGTGGCGGGGGCGATTGGAGCGGGGCAGGCATCCGATATCTTGGCAATCAACCCAGATGGAACCCTTAAGCGGCCGATGTATGCCGGAAACGTATTGGCTGATGTTTCTATCGAAGCTACGAAGCGGGTGGTGACGGTGCGTTCGACGGCGTTCCAGCCGGCGGCCCGTGGTGATGCTGCGACAGGTGCTGCCCAGGAGCTTACAGTCTCTTTTAACGCCATTGCCGGTGAGGTAGTGGGATATGAGTTTTCAAAGAGCGAGCGGCCGAGTCTTGGAGATGCTTCGATCGTCGTAAGTGGTGGTCGTGCTCTGGGGTCGGCGGAGAATTTTGAGAAATATGTCTTCCCACTGGCGGATGCGTTCGGCGCCGCTGTGGGTGCTTCGCGCGCAGCGGTGGACTCGGGGTATGCCCCGAATGACTGGCAGGTGGGTCAGACCGGAAAGGTGGTGGCTCCGACGCTGTATGTTGCGTTGGGATTGTCGGGGGCCATCCAACATTTAGCAGGTATGAAAGACTCAAAGGTTATCGTTGCTATCAATAAAGATCCTGATGCTCCGATATTTGAGGTGGCTGATTACGGTTTGGTGGCGGATCTGTTCGAAGCAGCCCCGCAGCTCGCAGAGGCTGTAAAGAAGGTGCGATCAGCGTAACTCTTACTCCCCATCTTTGTCCTGCGGTCTTTTTCAGCCTGATCCATAGGAGCCAAGTTTATGGGTACTAACGCTCGGCGAAGACGTTCATTGATCCGGCAGGCAGCCTTGCTGGTTGCGTTTGGTGTCGCGCTAGTGCTGGGTTGGCAACAGCTCACGGCGTACTACGAGAGGAAGGAGCTATTCACGGTCTCTTTTGCCTCGCCTGATGGGCGAAAGACCCCGGAGTACTATCTACGCGTTTCGGCCACCCAACAGGCTCGTCGCCAGGGGCTCATGTATGAGCCGCCGGAGAAGCTGCGCAATAATCGAGGGATGCTTTTTGTTTTTCCAACTGAGCAGGATCATTCTTTCTGGATGAAAAATACTCCAGCCCCCCTTGATATAATTTTTGTCGATTCCTCCCGCCAGGTAGTGGGGGTAGCGAAGAACACCACCCCATTCTCTGAAGAGGGACGCTCAGTGGGGGTGCCAAGCAAGTATGTGGTGGAGCTTCTTGCCGGCACAGCCGATCGTGATGGGATTGCGGCGGGCGCGATGCTCGAATCAGCGCTGCCATTGCCGGTAGCGCGGTAGCTATCTTGATTTTTCTCGGTGTTTCCAGCACTTTCACCGTAGGGAGGAGCTACGGGTGAAATACACACATGTTATCTGGGACTGGAACGGCACGCTCATCAACGATGCCGAGGAAACTATCAATGTAGTGAATCGTCAGCTCCGCAAACGTGCACTCCCCGAGACCACCCTAGCCCATTACCGCGAGATCTATGAGCACCCAGTGCGAAAAATATATGATCGCCTTGGATTCTCACTAGATGAAAAGAATTGGGTGAGCTTTGTAGATGAATGGTTTGAGGATTATTCCTCTAAAGTTCATACACTCCCGCTACATCACGACTCACATCAGGCTCTCACGAACTTCCAGCGTAGGGGGTGTGTCCAGGCGGTGCTTTCAGCCCTGCCACATGATCTGCTGATGACCTGTGTCTCGCAGCAGGGATTGGCGCCTTTTTTTCATACAGTGCTGGGGCTGCAAGATCGCTTCGGTGCTAGCAAAGTAGCCAATGGTGAGTGGTTGATGCAACAGATCCAGTCGGATCCCTCCGGTACAGTGATTATCGGGGACTCCTCCCATGACTATGAGGTAGCGCAGGCGCTAGGCATTGAGTGTCTATTGGTGGCGCGGGGGCTTGAGAGTCGTTCTCGCTTGGAAGCAAATCGCTGCCCTGTATTTGAGAATTTTGAAGAGCTCACTCGGCATGTCGGGCTCTAGCCCCTTCGGCTGCAGCGCCAGCACCCAACGATCAACATGCAAGCTGGGGCACCCCTAGCGGTATCCTCGAGACGATTTTGGGCGTGTGGCTGTGTCTTAGAATGCTGCAGTAACTGTCTGTTAAGCCGCCATCCTAAAAGCTCGTACGACTCTCTCGCATCGTAGTAAAGCCCGGAATTAAATCAGGAATGAGACGCTCTGCCGTTTGTCTCGTTGGGCTGCATCTTGGCAGGATTCTCGCATCGCTGCAGGGCTGGTGACCCGATCATTATCAGGAGCTGGCGGTATGAAAAAATTATCACTAGAGCAGTGGCTGGCACAGGCAGGTAGTGGAATAGTTCGAGCGGCCTGCGGTGCTTGGATACGGCAAACGCTAGGGCAGGGAGGGCGCTGGCGTGCCATACTTGGAGCTCTTATGCCGCTTATGGCCCTGGTGTCCCTTAGTGTGTCCCCAACATATGCCGGTGAGCACGCAAACAAAAAGATCCGCTCTCAAAGACAACCATCCGAGATTATCCCTACCAGTGGTCTGGCCGAGAGGGACACTATCTTGGTGCGCTTTAAATCTGATGCGCCGCAGCGATTTTCAATACAGGGCTGGGTAGTGAATCGGGCACAGGAGCGGGCTCTTGCAACCGCACGAGGAGAGACCACGGCGGCACTTTCAATAGCACCATCGCGGAGAAAGGCTGCCAAACGTAGGGGAAAGATATCCAAGAGGCAGGTGGCTGAGGTCAGCAATCAATTGGCAGTATGCCAATCCTTACTGCGGGATGCTTCGACCTTTGTTAAAAGCTGTGGCCCGAACTACGTGGTGAGGGCGAATGCTACGGCTCGAAAGGTACCGCAAGATGCGCGCTATTCCGAGCAGTATGGGCATACTCGGATAGATTCAGAGCGAGCATGGGATATTACCACTGGCACCAGCGGGGATGAGGTCGTGATAGGGGTTGTAGATACGGGAGTTGATTATACCCATCCAGATCTGCAGGCCAATATGTGGAGGAATACCGAAGAGATCGCCGGAAATGGGATCGACGATGACCGTAATGGATATGTCGATGATGTTTACGGCTGGAATAGCTCGATTCCGTGGTTTGCGGGTCGTGGCAACGGCGACCCAGCAGACCGGGTGCATGGGCACGGCACCCACTGTGCAGGAATCATCGGGGCACGCGGCGACAATAATCAAGGTGTGGTGGGGGTCAACTGGAACACGAAGATTATGGCCCTTAAATTCATGCAGGATAGTGGCTGGGGCTTCTTTGATGATGCAGTAGAGTCCCTAGAATATGCTCGTCGGATGAAGCAGCGCGGAGTCAATGTGCGGGTGCTGAATAATTCCTGGGGTAGCTCTTATTATGTCTCTTGGCTCGAGGATGCCGTTCAGGATCTAGAGCAGGAGGGGATTATTTTTGTCGCTGCGGCCGGAAATTCCGCTGAAAATAACGACTACCGGCCCTTTTTCCCGGCTAGTTATGCGCTGACGAATGTTGTGAGTGTTGCCGCCTCAGACGATCAGGATAGGCCTAGCTTTTTCTCTTCATATGGAGGCAGTACAGTACATATAGCTGCGCCAGGGAATGAGATCCTCAGCACTCTACCCGGAGGCAGCTATAAGGCATGGTCAGGCACCTCAATGGCCGCACCATTTGTAGCAGGGGCGCTGGGTCTGTTGCTTGGGTACCAACCAGAGCTTACCTATAAGCAGGCGATTGAGCGGCTGCTCGCCACCGGCAAGCCGTTGCTAGCACTTGAAGGCATTACCATAAGTGGCAGACTTTTAAATGTCGGGAACCTAATCGAGGATATAAAGCCGTCGGCTTTGTTCGATCCGGAGCTTTGTGTTTATGAGGCCAGAGAGATCCCATATGTCGCCCCATCTAATCTGACTACGGAGCTTCGGGTGCTGCCGAGTTTCGATCAGTATTATTATCCTCTCAATTATACCCTCGAGTTGCCCTTCGAGTTTCCGTTTTACTCGGCGCGGTATACCTCCGTAGTGGTAGGGCTAAATGGAATCATCTCTTTTAAAAATCCACTTACCCCTTGGCAGGTTGTAGGGTATCCCTATCCGCCGCAGTTTTCGATTGCGCTGCTTCACTCCCGCTTCTTTGACTGGGCCTTGCCACAAACTGTTGGAGTTTGGGTACAGAGCACCCCCGATGAGGTACGGGTGCAGTGGCGTGTGGCCTCCGTGACAAATCCAACGCTTGGGATGTTGACTATCACTGCCTCGCTTTTTCCAGATGGTACGATTCGCCAATACACCTCAGTCCCCAACGATAATCTGGCGCGGGTGATTAACGACTACTCCCTGCTAGGTATTCGCGGGAATAGTATTGCCAACTCCCTGACGGTGACCAATAACGGATTCCCGGTCTTGATACGTGGAGAGCAGGGGTTTGAGTATCAGCGGCCAGCGGCTTGCGTGCCAAACTCGCAGCCCACTCCGGCACCTACCCCTAACTACAAACCAACCCGCACTCCAACGCCTGTCCCAACGGCCACACCTACCCCAACACCTCAGCCATCTCAGGATTCTATTAGGGGCCTTACCCTGCGGAGTCGTGCGGGACGAGGAGTCGTTGCGGCAGGCCCTAATGTGCTGACGGTGAGATCCAAAAACAATAGGTCAGTGGAGGCGTCAGTGAAAATTACCTTAGACAACCGTGGCTGTGATCTACCGGTGGGGCTTTCAATTCAAGGGAATCAGTCGGTGCGGTTTACTCTCCCTAGCCTACGAGGGTTTTCAAAGCTTACGCTGCGCACTGGGGTGGTGACAGCCACAGCGAGCATACAAGGCAAGAAAGGGGCCCGCACACTATCGCCATTGGAAGCATGCAACAAAGTTAGAGCATCCCTGCAAGCAGCCCGTACGATGCGGTAGGTGGTCGGTGAGCTTGATTAGTTGAGCTCCGCCTATGATTGATGCGGCATCAGCTACGTTGAGTAGCCCTCACCGCCACCGCTCCCCAGG
>JBILUF010000136.1:0-6848 GCA_044371155.1 Bdellovibrionota bacterium | reverse complement strand
TTAGTGTGCGGAAAGTTGAGGGGTATAGCAAATTTATTAATAAGATCTGGAACGCTGCGAAGCTTCTGGAGCTCAAAGCTGCCCCCTTGCCGTTACCAGCCATCGGAGCCGAGCCCACATTGGAGCTGGCTTCCTCTGCTTGGATTGTGGGCGAGTTTGAAAAGCTAGAGAAGCTCGTCACCTCTAAGATGGATGAATTTGATATCTCAATTGCGGCCGATGAGATTTATCGGGTCTCCTGGACGATCTTTTGTGACTGGTATCTTGAAATGATGAAGGTGCTGGTCGATAGCGGAAATCAGGCCTGGGCGCATGAGGCCGGCATGGTGGTGCGCCACTGCTTCAGACGGATGCTCACGATGCTGCACCCGCTGATTCCGTTTGTGACCGAGGAGATCTACCAGAAGCTGCCGCTGGTGCAGCGCGGAACGCTCCTGGCCACGAGTGCGTGGGATTCGAAGCCGCTTACGGTCGCGGCGGATGCCACACCGGTGGCCACCATGATGGAGTTAGTCTCCTCGGTGCGTTCAGTGAAGGCGACCTTGCAGATTCCGCATAAGCGGATCCGGATTGCGGTGAGCCAGAAGTTATCGGCGGAGCTAACGGCGCTACTCCAGGAGCTGGCACGGGCCGATATCGTTGATGCGGGTGAGATCCCTGAGCTTTTAGCCCTGCGCAAACCGTTTTCGGCAGGCACATTAGTGTGTGAGGTAGAGGGGAAGGAGCGCTATCGTGAGCGGCTCGAGGCCGATATGGCTGGCCACCGGCAGACCATTGCCTCGCTTGAGGCAAAACTTGGAGGAGCATTCGCCACCCAAGCCAAGCCCGATGTGGTCGAGAAAGAGCGCGAGCGGCTTGAGCAGTCAAAGGCGGCTGCACGAGAAATTGAGCGAGAGCTAACGGCGCTTTAAACAGCCCAAAGCACCCGTTGTCTGCTGCATCTGGCAGGGGTAGTTTCGTTCACCCCAGCGAGAATTGCAGTCGCAGTATGTGCGACTGCTGTATCTCGCGTTTGAAAGCGAGGCTGCGCTAGGCCGCCTCAGACTCTATTGCCATGATTCGCTCTGCCTCGGTGCGGATAGAGGAGCGGCTACCAACAAACTCCTCGTAGAACCGCGAAAGTTTGCGGCGCAACATAATCCGTGAGCGATGCAGCCTGGATTTAACCGCAGGGATTGAGAGATCCAGGATCTCACCCACTTCCTCATTCGATAGGCCATCTACATCTCGCAGCACGAACACTGCGCGATATTCCTCGGGTAACTTGCCGATTGCGTCTTCGAGACGGTCACGGAGCTCCTTACTAAGGGTGATTGAATCAGAGCGAGCGAGCGACTGCGACTCGCGCTCCATACACTGCTGCCGCACCAGCGGAGTAAGATCCTCAAGAGAGACCGTAGCATTTTGCTGTTTGCGCTTCCTAAGCTTCATGAAAGAAGCGTTGACTACGATCCGGTAGAGCCATGATGAAAAAGCTGACTTTCCCTCGAAGCCCTTTAGTTTCTGATAGAGTGTGGTGAAGACATCTTGGATTACCTCCTCGGCATCCTCTTGGTTGCGGCAAAATCGCATGGCAAGATTGAAGACCTTCGTCTCATAGCGAGCGACGATCTCTTCAAATGCATCCATCGAGCCAGCACAAAACCGCTTTACCAACATCAGATCAGTTACCTTCTTCTCTTTCATGACCAAACCCTCTTGTAAAACCTTTGCTAGTCCCAAACCTTCCCACGAACCACTTTCAAGCAACCAAAACCGTTTTCGTAGTATCAAACCATACTCTTGGCTTGACCCCTCAAGGACTACACAGTTGTGACTCATTTTTCCACTCGAGTTGTCACAACCGGTTACCGGGGATGTAACAAATTTGTAAATTGATCGAAAATCCACACCCCATCACCTGGTGAAGGCGCTGCGTCGGGCCTCCAGGAGCAGAATATAGAGTTCCCATTGCCCACCGGCGGCGTCATAGAACGGTGAAAAGGGATAGGCAGGGAACGCGGGTAGCGTTTCCCTAGGGTCTCCAGCTCTGCGGAGTGATATCGCGGTGCCAGAATCTAAATTTGAGGATATCGAGGAACATCACCAGAGAATCCTTAAAGAGGCTGATCTTTGAGTCAGGGATGTTGTGCCAGTTGACTGGAACCTCTTGGATCTTCATTCCGGCGCATTTCGCTATTAGTAGCAGCTCAACATCGAAGGAGAATCGCTCTGAGCGTAGCCGCTGGAAAAGGAACTGGGCAGCAGATCGAGTAAAGATCTTAAAGCCGCACTGTGTATCGGCGATCCCTGGCACCAGCAGTAGGTTTACTAGACCGTTGAAAATGCGGCCCATCGCCCTGCGATGGAAGCTGGTCTTTATTGCAGTGTCTTGGGAGTAGAGCGCGCGCGAGCCGATAGCGACATCAGCCCCTTCAGCAAGGGCGCGTTCCAAACGGAGGAGCTCTTGAAACGGAGTCGCTCCGTCGGCGTCAGCCATTAGTACCCATTCCCCTTTTGCGGCGAGCGCGCCAGTTCGCACCGCTAGCCCTTTACCGCCATTGCGTGGCTGTTCAATCAAAACCAGATGCGGGGAGAGTCGCTGAATCTTTCGCACGACGGACGACGTTTGATCGGTACTACCGTCGTTCACGACGATAATCTCATACCGATCACCGCGCCCATCCAGGAAATCAATCATGTCGATAAGGGTGGGTGGCAGGCGGCGCTCCTCGTTGAAAGCGGGGACGACGACAGAGAGATGCAGTGTAGGATTATCTTGCGATTCCACGGGAGATCTCAGAAGAGGACTGCTGCTCTAGGATTTTTGAGCTGCCGGAGTCTGTCTCACTTGCGGGGATTTTTCCCTTCCAGGTGAGCATAACGAGCGCACCGGGTATCCCCACTATCAGATATTGGAACATATGCTGGGTAAGCACCATGGCAAGGGCGTGAGACTTCTCAACCCCCACTGAGACGAGCGCTGCCGTTGTTACGGCCTCAATTACTCCTATGCCTCCGGGAGCAGCCGGGATAAGAGAGCTAAAATTCACCGCTACCAGAAACAGTACACAACCTGATATCGGCAGGGCTGCATCGTAGGCCTGAGAGATCGCCACATATACCGCAAGCTCAATGCTCCATATCGCTAGGGATGAGAGCACCACCGCTGGCAGTCGCCGTGGGGAAAACAGCGGTGCCAGTCCGTTGATGAAGATATTGAGCCGCGAGGCGACATAGGTTGTTGCGCGGTTATGAAAGCGCTGATGCAATCGGTCGATGATATCGAAAACCTGCCGTCTAAACACTAAGACGGCCAATATACCAAGACCCACAAAGCCAAACAGATAAGCTACTAAGAGGAGCTCATGTGAAAGCTTTGCGTCACCTGCATGTAGTGAGAACACCACAAAAAGCAGGCTTAAAGTCAGGCCATCAGCGAGCCGTTCATTCACGATAGTAGCGAGCACTGCTGTGCGAGATTCACCGCTGACCTTCGATCCGACATGCGCTCTTACAAACTCCCCGGTGCGCGCAGGCAGCACGTTGTTCATGAAAAAGCCCAGGATAAGCACCTGTGCTGAGTCAAAAAACCGCAGTGTGGGTTGTATGAACAGATACTGCCAACGGCGTGAGCGAAGGAGGTATGAGCTAGCCGTTAGCAAGAAAGCAACTACCAAAAGGGCGGGGTTCGCAGCTCGCAAATGCTCCACCAGCTCTGCCAGGTGCACACCCTTAAATGCAAAGTATAGGGCTACGACAGTGATAATCCAGGGAATGATTTTAAAGAGAACTTTTCGCATAGCTGCCGTCGGGTAGTGATATCCCAAATGCTAATTTTTGGCCACTCGCCGCCCGAAAGGAGGTAATCAGCAGCTATATAGACGCCCCAAGCTTTAGGATCGCAACAAGGTGGGGTGTCGACCGTTTGAGCGGGCTAATCGTTGGCGCTCTTAATGCTACGCACAATGCAGCGGCTCAACTCATGGAGCATATCAGGGATATAAAGCTGATTGGGTGTCACCTGATCGAGCCACACCGAGGTGCGCGCCTCTTCCCATCCCGGTCGGTTGGTAGTGACGGTGCTTTCGCCGTAAAAGACGGTGGTGCCAGATTCGACCTCTATTACCTTTGTTTGAGCGGTAAAGGAGTTCATCGAGCGCTGTGGCTGGATATTGCCCACCATCACCAGATCGTAGCCAGCATCGCGGGCCATCTGTAGTGCGTTAAAGTTACCGCGGAAGAACTCATCTTTCTTTGCGGGCCAATCCTGTCGGTTAAACACCTCAACAATCGGCACTAGCCCGGTGGGGAGGAGCTCACTTTGCAGCCGCTGGGCGATCTCACTGCCCAGACCGGGGCGTTCAGCCCCTGCGAAGGAAAGATTTGCCGGCACCGAATAGGGCACAATCGCTAACCGTACCGGAGCATTCCTGTTAAATCGAGCACTTATGTAGTCGGCGAGGTTGGCGCCGATGAAAGCACGACTCTTGCATGGCTCTGCGTAGTGGCGCGTGATGTATGCGCAGCCTGTGATACTGCCTAGCAGTGTCAAAGCAAGGGTTTGTGTCAAAAGCGTGACACCCCATGCGCGCATTGAAGTACTACAACTCATGGAAATACCTGCTATGGAAAGCCGAGTTAATAAAAACAACGCTCCGTTTATCCGATCAGTTCAAGGAATATGCCAGCTTTTTACCCTGGTCGTGGCAGTATTAGTGACTATAGGGTGCAGTGGGCGGTATGACGACATGCCAGCCTCGTGGTCGATTCCATCGGGCGACTACGAGAAGCCATCAATCGGCCGGTTTAAGACCGGCTATCTCGTGGACCAGATCGACAACTATTATCGAGGTGTGAGTCCAGGCCCTATCGGCGTCACTACACTGGTCAATCTTAACGACCTCTACGAGACCTCCTCATTCGGCCGAGTATACTCCGAGCATCTGATGAGCGAGCTAGTGATGCGTGGCTATGAGGTGGTCGAGCTACGGCATGCTGATGCGCTGCGATTTCTCTCGGCTGGCGGTGAGTTTGGGCTCTCTCGGGAGTTAGGAGCAGTTCGCGCTAGCCAGCAGCTCGGCAGTGTTTTGGTGGGCACGTACGAGGTCTCGCCAGAACGGGTATACGTGAATGCTCGTCTTATCAATCCCTCAACTTCTATGATCCTGTCTGCTGGATCGGTTGAGATGTCCAGGACCAAGGAGATCGCAAAGCTGCTCCGGGGTGGCGGGGTTCCGGCCGCTATGGAGCGGATTCCAGTTAAACACCTCACCACCGGTGCAATCCCGTTGATGGCTCTTCCAAGCCAAGGAAAGCTCTATGATTGGGAGGAGACCGCTGGCCCGTATGCGCCTCGTCCAGAGGTGATGCCCCCCAGCGCACCCAAATTTGCGCTACCAGAAGGCAAAAAGAGCGCGCTTAAGCCCCAGTGATACTGGTCCCTAGAAGGAATGCTAATGCAAAGGGGCGGCCTTAAAAGGCCGCCCCTTTGCATTTTTGAGGGGTTAACAACACTTCCCACAGCTATCTCCAAGCCAGGAAGAGGGGATCTTGAGCATTTTGCGGCTTTAACGAAGTTGTAGTAACGGGTATGGTGGCGGTTGCAACAAGGGAAACGCCATGCATCCTGAGGAAATTACTCGCACACATTTTTGGGTCACCTCCCAACCTTTTTGTGACGCCGTATTGTTTCTGACCCCCCAACAGATCCCGGTCGACCCTGCTGTGTCCATCCCAGAGTTCTCTCCGGCGACCATTCGCATCTTTGATTGTGATGGTGGAGTGGTAAACGAGGCCCAGTGTGGTTCAGCCAATGGTGCTCCGGTGGTATTTGAGCTCGATGCGCTCCTGGAAGGATGCAAGCTCGAGTCGGGGTTGCGCCATGGTCACCTGATGATTGAGCACGATTCCTCAATCCGTCCGGCGTTGCGTCTACAAAATCGCGGAGGCGCCGTCCTTAGTGCTGCTTCCATGCCGGTCGATGGCGACCGGGCGATGTTTTCCCCAGTCACGTTGGCACCTGAGCGCGCCAGTCTACTTACTATAGTGAACTTCGGCGCAGCAGCCGCTGAGGTGCGGGTGCGGTTGATGGTGGGAAATAGAAACCCTGATAGCCTTCACACCGTGCCACCATTTGGGAGCAGAGTCATCTGTCTTGAGCAGGAGTTTCGCGCTGCGCTGACCCAGGATTTCAATAAAGCATCATCGCGCCGCGCCGCGCCTGCAACTCCTGGCGCACAGGAGCCGTTTGCTGAGACGCGTGGATATGTGCGGGTCTCGGTGCGAAACGGGCAGACCGTTGGGATACAGCTTGTCGAGAGTATCGAGCGTGGTGAGCAGGGCACGGTCTTTAACGCGCTTTCCTGGTAGGTCAGATGGGACAGACGATCACATGGCTTAGTTGCGCAGTTGCCGGAGCTCTCACCCGCAGTGTCGTGCATTTCTTCCCGTCAGCCGGGGGGGTGAGTGTCCCGTATCCCGCGCAGTGCAAGCTCTCGTTGTTTGGAAGCGGAATGCCGATGCGCTCTGTGGTGCTTGAAGGGGCGCGGTTGAGTCAGCCGGATGGACTATGGCTTGACGATGCATTCCCGCAGATCCGCGAGGGCGCGGGGCTTTACGGACTCTTTGTGGAGTTAGAGACTCCCCAGCCTCGGACTGATCTTGAGGCATCCGGGTGTGTTGTAGAGCTCCATTCCTCTCTGCATCTCACCCGCTTTTGGCCTGCGAAGCTATCCAAAGAAGGCCACTCACCTCGTCGCGGCGCCCTGCCCATTGTCTTGGATGCGTTCCAAACGAGCTCGTTAGTGATTGTGAATGGTCACACGGAAGGAATCCGACCAACGCTTAAGTCTACAGCACAGCAGCGC
>JBILUF010000135.1:0-6894 GCA_044371155.1 Bdellovibrionota bacterium | reverse complement strand
CTCAGAGTAGCGGCACATTCTGTGATGGATTCTCCGCTGCAATCCCAGAGACGGCGCTTGACCTACGTGGGTTCACCGGACAGGCCGCTGCCTCAACAGCTGAGGGCAAGGCAAATAGCGCCCCGCGCGGGTAGTCGGCTCAGCATGGCCTTATCCGCCGCACATAAATGATTAGGAACAGTATGATTTGTGACGATGTATGACACTCTTTAATTCGCGGCCCCGCGTAAGCAGCTTACAAATCAGCCTCGCAGTCTGCGAGCTTCCGTTTCGGGCCGACTACGGTGTAAGAAAATCGAAAAGTTCAGGGCGTATTTGGGGTGCGGAATTATGGTTGGTGGCTGCGCGTTAATACAGCGCGATAATCCGCGGTGTTGTCATGATGCAGTGTGAGTATTCCCCAGAAATCTTCCCGTATCCCAGGAAGCCTCTCTTGCGCAGAGAGGGAGAGGACCAGGTGGATACGGACTCAGAGGTCGAGTAAGAGTGGACCCTAATGCACCGGTGTCAGAGGGGTAAACCGCGGAAAGTTCATCACCGGATTGCGTGGGATGCCGTCGCGCGGGTTGCCACGTCGTCGATTAGTCTCTTGGGAGATGATATTGGCAAATCGCATCCGGCGTGAGGCCTGATGTCGTGATAGACAGTAGCCGAACACTGCTGAGGCGATGCCGCCACCAAGGAGTGTCGCGGTAAGCGGGCTTATTTCGTTGATAAGTGCTAGGGCGCCGCCAAAGAGGCAGGCTCCCACAACAGCTCCGAAAATGTTTGGCGCTGTAAGTGGTGCGCCGGGACGATCGATAAATAGTCGAGCATCCTCAAGCTCCAGATCCAAAAGATCTTCAAGATATGACTCCAGCACCTCGACTGGTACGGTGCTCAGCGCTGCACGCAGCTCCTTTTGAGCAGGCTTAAGAACGCGCGCAAGTCCGAATGGAAAACAGCGGCGCTCGTAGGCGCGCAGTGCCGCGCCCACGGTGCGGTAATGCACAAGCATCCGACCGCAGCCGCCAAACATAGCCTGTTCTGAGAGTAATGCGTTGGAGCCTGCATGCATGGGCGAAATCCCTTTTAAGTCCTTGGGAAGGCCAAGATGCGCGTAGGGTACACCATGCTTGGGGGCTAAGAAACAAGGATCCCCAGTCAGCGGGGGAAGGGGGCTAGCGCCGAGGTCGAGCAGGGGGCCTAGGGCGGCTTGGTACGGCCACGGGTATTGGCTGGGCGGGAAAGATAAGCCCGCGTATCTGTTCAAGAAGCTCTTTGATCTTCTCTTTCATGCCTTTAGTGTTTACCCGACATTCTAATCACCTACTTAGGATGGTCGTCATGCTGTGGCGGATTCATAAACGGGTTTTAGAGCGGGGAGATTAGAGGGGTCCAATCTGTGCAGTCGGGGGCTTTTATGGAGTGGGTTTGGTCATCGCCATAAGGTCAAGTGCCTTAGCTAACTCAGCATCACTAAGCACTCCCATCTCGCGAGCCACCTGCCGCACGGTTTTGTCCTCAGCTAGAGCCCTTTTGGCGATCTGTGCTGCCATGTCATATCCCACCCTTGGAGCAAGCGAGGCGCAGGTGGCAAGGCTTTTCTCGGCAAACTCAAGGCAGCGCTGCTTATTGGCTTCAATGCCTGCTACGCACCGCGCTGAAAAATTGTGTGCAGTTGACCCGAGCAGTTCAATTGATTCCAAAAGACTATGCGCAATCACCGGTAACATCACATTGAGCTCAAAGTTTCCGTGTTGCCCGGCCACGGTGATGCAGCTGTCGTTTCCGATCACATGGGCAGCCACCATCATCACTGACTCGCAGATCACTGGATTGACCTTTGCGGGCATAATACTGGAGCCTGGCTGAGTGGGCGGAAGCTCTATCTCTCCTAGCCCACAGCGTGGCCCTGAGGCGAGCCAGCGGATGTCGTTGGCTATCTTCATTAAAGAGCACGCGATGGTGCGAAGCTGGCCACTGAGTTCTACCGCGGCGTCTCGAGCCCCCTGTGCTTCGAAGTGGTTCCGCGCTTCTACAAACGGAGCACCACTTCGTCTAGTCAGCTCAGTGATCGCACGTTTGGCAAACTCAGGATGGGCATTGAGACCGGTGCCGACGGCGGTGCCGCCCAAGGCGAGCTCCGCCAGCGAGATCTGAGACCGCCGAATCCGCTCAATCCCATACTGGATCTGTGCGGCATAGCCGCTAAATTCCTGGCCTAGGGTGATCGGAGTGGCATCTTGTAGATGTGTGCGGCCAGCCTTGAGGAGCTCAGAGAATTGCACCGCCTTGGTATGCAGCGATTCGTGTAGCAGGGCAAGGGCTGGCAAGAGCTCCTCCTGCAACGCAAGATAGGTCGCTATGTGGAGAGCAGTAGGGATCACATCGTTTGAAGACTGCGACATATTTACATGATCGTTTGGATGGATCAGTTCCTTATCGCCACGCTTTGCGCCCAGTAATTCAACGGCACGATTGGCTATGACCTCGTTTGCGTTCATGTTTGTGGAAGTGCCTGAGCCGGTTTGAAAGATATCGAGCGGGAAATGGGTCATGAGAAGCCCCTGTTCTACCTCCTTAGCAGCGCGCATGACTGGCTCGGCGAGTTCCTTGGGTAATAGTCCCAGTTCGTAATTCGCCTTGGCGGCGCAGTATTTAACGAGTCCTATGGCGCCTATAAACCGCTTTGAAAACCGGAGCTTTGATATGGGAAAATTTAGTATCGCCCGTTGAGTAGTGGCGCCATACAGCGCATCGTCTGGTACCTCCATCTCGCCCATCGAGTCTCTCTCAACGCGGGTCTTTGTCATCATGAACTCCGTTAGGATTGACATGGATAAGGTAAGGCTCAATCTGACACTATCAGCCGTAAAGAATAGAGCTTGGGGAGAGCGCCTATGCATAGGCCTACCCGCTTAATGATACCGCCCAATATGATAGCGGCCACGGCCTTGCCCGGCCTCGAGATCTCCGTGGGGCTTGCCAGGTTTGAGAGCCGGGCACTAATTTCCCGCTCAGGCTAAGGAGGGCTACCCTGGGGGACCTACGATTTTTTGGGATAGATTTCCGTGGGCCAGCCAGTGCGGGGCTGGTAGGAGCCCGGATTTACTCATAAAAGTTGCGCAGGCTAACTTAGACCAGCAAGGGATAAGGGCTTAAGGAATTTCCTCAGAATGCCGACTCTCAAATTAGGGCCTAATATAAATCTTTCGAAGGGTTCCACCTCGTGGAGCGAACAGACATTTCATCAAAAGACAAAAGCACCTCAAGTGCTGACCGGACTCGTGCTGCTGGAGGGCCGCTAGCGTTGATGCTGCCTCCCGATCTGGCGGTGTTAGCAGAGGCTCGTCGGCTGGTTGGCGAGGGTAGCACCAGGATGGATGAGCTTGCCGTGTGTGCCTCGCAAGATCCTGTAGTTGTTATTGAGCTCCTTCGTGTTGCTAATGCCATGTATTTCTCTGAGGGGCGCCCGCCGATTACCTCGGTGAAGACGGCTGCGATTCGGCTTGGGGCGGATGTGCTACTGGAGACATTCAATAAGTTAGCTGAGCGCGCTAGCGTTGAGGACCCAGAGGTTTCGCGTTGGTTTGAGCTGCATCGAGTGCGATGCAAACGCGCATCGATTGTTTCCTCAATTCTCTCAGAGGCGCTGGCGCGACCGCTGCTGGATGAGTGTCAGGTGGCTGCGCTACTCATGTTTGTAGGTGAGATGATAGCGGTGATGCACCTTAAGGAGCGTTACACCAAGCTTGCTAACGAGGCATCTCGTAGCGCATTGCTCTTTAGGCTTGCTCAGGACTTTAAGTTCGATGTCGAATCGATGAGCGTGTCTTACCTTCGACGGCACGGCACTCCAGAGGGAATTTTAATGGTGCTGGATCGCGATTCGGTGATTCGGGCCAAAGATCGAGTAGTGATGAAGCCGATCTGTATGGCTGCGGGCGAGCTGGTGGATGCCTTTGATCAGAATCGTCTCGACAAGCTTGCTCCCGGCAAACAAATTCCGCCTAAGAGCGCGCTGCGAATCCTTATGATGAGCGAGCCGCAGTACTTAAAGGTCTATGAGCGTGTCTCGGAGTTCCTGTTCTCGTTCCGCGTGCTTGAGGAGCGAAAGCAGGAGGCAGCTCGTAAGTCACAGGGCAAGGCGCCCGCTGGTAGCGCATCCGCTCGGAGTGCCTCGAGCTCACCATCTTCTAAGCAGTTACAGACCGAGATTCAGTCAATTCTGGATGAGGAGCTGGATGATGATTTGGACGATGTCGGCAATGAGCTTGACGAGGTAGAAGCCCTAGCTGTCGAGGATGACGATATAGAGGAGGCTGAGGAGACTCAGGTTGAGGAGCTCGATGAGCCGTTGGGAGCCTCACTCAAGGAGTTTAACCTGCGTCCCGAGGCGGCGGCTAGTAAAACGGTAGCGCGGGTGGCGACGACCGAGAAGAAGCCAGAGGGTACGCCGATTATTCACACCAAGAAGGGGACGCAGTTTCTCTCTGATATTGCTGGGATGCTAGGTGAAGCAAAGACCAGCCAGGAGCTACTTGCTCAGATCCTGGCTAAGCTTGTTACCCCTGGTCCATTTGAAAAGGCTGCGATTATTGTGGTCTCCAAGGATCGCAAAAAAGCTATAGTTGTTGCCTGTCGAGGGCCGGCGTTGGGCGGAGGGCAGACATTGAGCCTCGATGATCCCTTGAATCCATTGGCGCAATGTTTAAGTCGTGTGCAGTCATACGGCAGAAATAAGAATAATGTCTCTCCATTTGGTAGCAGAGCCTTCGCCGTAGCTCCGCTTGATGCTGATCATGATACGCCGGTGGCCTTGTACGCTGATTGCGGCAAGAACGGAGCGCTTACCTTTGAGTCGCGTCGTATCTTCAGAGCCGTGGTGGGAATTCTCAATAAAAGACTCCCTACTCTGCCGGGTGGTATCCCAGTCGAGGTCTCCGATAACTAGGCAGGTAATTGTCCTGGAGGGTAAGCCTTCGGGGGTAATGCAAATTATAACTTTTGCCTGGAGAGATACCTCTGGTTTCGCATCCTCAGTCATTGTTTGCCCAAGGGGTGCGCCATCTCGCGCTGCGCCGGAGGCTATGAATCCAGTGGTGTTACCATTGCGTCCTTCAGGATGATATTCGATACTTCGGAAGGTCTCGGGGGCACCTGCGACAGTGAGGCCTGAGCGATTGCGCGGGGGCTGTTTCGATTATGGGGAAAGAGATGTTTTTTCAGAAAGAGTGCGGAGTTATGATGCGAACAATTCGAGTGCTCCTAGCTGCAGTTGCGATGGTATTGTGTGGCGCAGTGGCGGCACAGGCGGAGTTTCGTGTAGCCACAGTAGATGTCAATAAGGTCCTCAATGAATCAAAAGAGGCGCAAGGGGTGCGAAAGAAATTAGACGAGATGCAAGCTGCTGCCGCCAAGAAGCTTGAGACTAAGCGCGCATCTCTTAAGCAGCTTGAGGAGAAGCTCCGCGCTAAGGGCACTACCGATGACTCCAAGGATGCCGAGAGCTTCAGGGAGCAGGCCCGTGAGTTTGACCGGATGGTCAAAGATAGCCGAGAGGATCTGCAGAAAGAGTTTATGAAGTCCAATAAGGTTCTCACTGAAAAGACGATGACGGCGGTGCAGAAGTATGCGCTGTCGAATAAGATTGATCTGGTCTTGGATAGAGGTCAGGCGGTGCGTGGGCCGGTACTGTATGCCGGGCCGGTGTTCGATATCACTGATGAGATTGTTAAAGTCATGAACCAGTAAGAGCTAAGAGTGTACTTAAGAATCTGACTAGGTCTGACATGGACCGTCAGAGCAAATCATAACTAGTGCAGATGAGTCACGACGATATCTCAGCTGGGTCTTTGGATGAGCTTCTCAGCGCTGCCATAGATGGTGGTAGGGAAGCCGTCGAGCGATTCTACACCAGGCTACTGGATGCCCGGGTAGTTGTTCCCCGCCGGTTTCAGGCGTTGCCACTGTCTGATAGTCCTGAATATCCCCACGAGCTTTTTGATCTGCTTGGAGTAAAGGATCGAGAGCGAGTGTGTATCCCAATCTTTACTACTGCTGAATCTGTGCCGGCATGGTCAGGCACCGAGTTTTTGCTGCGCGAGATTAGCCTGACTGAGCTCCTGGGATTAGTACCAGATGGTTGGTGGATTGTGCTAAATCCTGGCAGCGAGGTGGAAAAAGAGTTCTCTCCGTGGGAGCTTGAGCAGCTTCGGGCAGGGCAGGAGTCGGTGCCACTACTGGTGGAGGAGGCGCTGGCAGATGAGGCCGAGCATGGGTTGTCCTTCTGTGAGATCGAGCCGGAGTTTGTTGGATTGGGCGGGGTCTTGGCTGACTTTGCTCAAAGTCGCTCAGAGATTGAGTCTGTGTACCTTTTGCAACGTCAACGAGAAGCAACTGACGCGGGGCTCCCAGCGCTCGTGGTGGGGGTACGCACCTACGGGATATCCGTAGACGCACAGGAGCAGCTGCGGAGCGATATGGTGGCGGTAGCCGAAAAGGCTCTAATTGGGGCGGCCACAGTGCAGGTGGTGCTTGGGGGTGCACTAGGGGGGTCAATGTTGGATGAGGTCTTTGGGCGATTCTCCCCATGCTTTAGCCGAAAAGAGCCTAAAAGTGGCGTTATATCTAAAGTTTTCAACTGGTTCGGCCGTCCTAGATAGTAGGGTCGGTCTAACCGTTGCGGAACTGCGCAGCTGTACGCTTTTAAAATAATCTGAAGCAAAGCTGCCGTAACCTCGGAGGAGAAGGGATAGAGGTTTGATCCGCTTCAACGGTGCTAGGTTTTTTCGAGGTAGGTATGCGCCTTAAGTCATTCGGCGGTCTAGAAGGAGGTTCGCCGCAGCCCTCAGGGCCAGATGATTTCGTGGGTGGCTTCGGACGTTCTCAGCGGCATCAGCTCGGCGCCTC
>JBILUF010000134.1:0-6917 GCA_044371155.1 Bdellovibrionota bacterium | reverse complement strand
ACAATAGTTAGTGCTAAGAGATTTAGTGCTAAAGCGCGGATTAGAAAAAGCTCCGTAGCATCACGAGTTTTACGATAGGTTGCATGCAAGTAAACCTGCCAAAGAGATGGCCCAGATCAAGATGCCACGTTGCTCCCTCCGCAGAACTTCACCTCTCATCGAGTCACATCATCGAGTCACACTAAAATTTTAGTATTTTTCTTTTTAGTTTAGGGAGTCCCTTTGATATGAGTAACTCGTCAGCTCTCAAGAAATTTGCCCCAGAGCGAGAGGAAGACAACGAGCAAGTCTCTCCGGTAAAACCAGAGCGCAATCTGCTTGCTGCTGTCTTGGCGAGAGCTATCTGTGATGCCTTCGGCACCGCACACTGTGAGAGGCATGTTGTGCGCAGCGCTCGGCAGTGGTTATTCGGTAAAATGAATCCCAAAAAGCCTTTTAGCTTTGCCTGGGTGTGCTTGCATCTCGACCTAGATCCGATCAGCATGCAAGAGTGCCTTCGCACCTATGAGGGAGACCCGCAGCAGCTCCAAGAGCGCCTGACGCTGTTACGCTAGAACAAAATACTCAAACGAATCCGATAGGTTAGCAAATCATCTCGCTAGGCCGTACCTTCTAATCCAGAGGGTCCAATTACATCCGTGTGCGGCGGGGGTACGTTGGAACAGGTATCCGAGGAGTCCGCCGGACTATTCAAGCAGTTTTAATGCCGCGCGTAGTCCGCTTTGATAATTTTTTGGTCGAGCGACAGACAGTCGGGAAATCTAAAGCGAACTCACCAACCTCTACTAAAAGTTTGGCTTACGCTTCTCCATCGTTGCCTGCACTCCTTCCAGGAACTCAGCTCCCGCATAATTATCAGCTTGCGCCGATGCCTCACGCTGGAGGGCCTCCTGCAAAGTCAACGCTGGGGCACGAACAGACCGGAGAAGCTGCTTAACACACAGCGGCCCGTTGGCTGCGATTTCCTCAGCAATTTTTTGAGCCTCGGCTAGGAGTGCATCAGGCGCAACTAACTTGGACACCAGTCCAACACGCAGTGCCTCATCGGCTTCAATGACTCGTCCGGTCAGCAGGAGCTCTCGCGCCGCGGCATTACCAAGCACCTGCGGCAACACAAATGTGGCTCCCATACCCGGATGGAGGCCAAGTTTTACGAAGGTAAATCCAAGCTTCGCTCCCGTTGAGACGATTCGGATATCACATGCTGATGCCACACAAAGCCCAGCGCCAATAGCATGGCCGTTAATAGCCGCAATCAGTGGAATCTCAAGGTCAAGGATTCCCAGGAAGGAGTCATAGAACCATAGCATCCGCTCACGATTCTCATCTTTTGTGAGGGTAGTTTTCTTCTTAAGCATCGCCAGATCGCCGCCAGCAGAAAATGCCCGCCCTGATCCCGTGACGATTATCGCTCGCGGCTTCACCGCTGCGGTCTCAAGAGCTGCCAAAACTGCTCGGAACTCCTCCGCCATCCCCTCACTCATCGCATTGAGTGAATCCGGATCATTAAGGGTAATTTTTCCAATATGGGGGGTAAGCTGCTCAAAAAGAACTGTCGCCATCGTCTATACTCCAGGTTTACCAACTGGCAATTTCACACATACTACTCATGTGCTCCCTCCTATACCATCGAACGCGGCACTTGGGGATCGACCTCTCAAAACCTACCATGGATGAATCAGCTACTCACAGCAACGCCCCCCTCGGGACAGCTCACCGCTGCGGTAGTGGGGGTGCTGCCTCCAAGAGCTCCACCACCGCCTCCGCAACGCCGGATGCTGATGCAGGGTTCTGCCCTGTTACAAGACGTCCTGATACCGCCACCATCTTCTCGAAGTTTGGAGCCTTCTGAAAGCTTGCCCCGCGCTCCCGTAGCCTAGTTTCCAGCGCAAATGGCACCACATTCGCAAGGTTGACTGCCATCTCCTCCTCGTTGGTGAAGCTTGATATCTCCTTGCCTTGGGCCAGATAGGCTCCAGTTGTGAGCCGTACATTCACCAGGGCTGCCGGCCCATGACATACCGCAGCTACGACTCCACCGCGCTCATAAACTTCACGCGTTAGGGCCTGCACCCCACTGTTGTCGGGGAAGTCCCACATGGTGCCATGTCCCCCTGCGAAAAAGACGGCATCATAGTGATTAGAGTTCACCTCTGAGATTGGACGGGTTCTTGTGGTACGCGCTATGAGGGTAGGATCAGATAGAAATGCCGCATTGATTGGGTCGCTAGTGTCGACACCATCCATTGGGGCAAACCCACCTTTTGGGGAAAGAAAGTCCACCGTGTAACCTGCTCTCATAAACACCTGGTGAGGATGGGTTGCCTCAGAGAGAAAGAATCCAGTCGAGCGACCGGTTGCGCCAAGTTGTCCGTGGTTTGTAAGCACAATGGCAACCCGTTTAGGTGCCTCCTCAGCGGCACGGGAGGTGACCCTCAACTCCATACCGGCGCAACCAGAGAGCACTACTAAGACTACCGGTGCGAGCACCCGCATCAGGATGCTAAGAGCCACTGGAATATCGATTCCTCTTTGCTTCTTACTCACAACCGAGATCTCCTTAAGGGTTCTTTAGAACTCACCACCGTATTGCAGTTTCCTGCCGTGAAGAAGCGTACGTTATCCTTTAAGATAGCGCCGCAGCTCCTCAAGCCGATCTGGCGTGCCCATGTCCACCCAATAGGCACCCTCCATACGAAATGCCTCTACTAGCGCACCAGATTTCACTGCATTGAGGTACGCACGAATGGTGGAGAATGTGCCGCTTTCACCCCGCATGTATTCAAAAATACGAGATGAACAGACCTGAATGCCACTAAATCCAAGTGGGTGCAGATCGGTTGAGACCCGAGCAACGACCCTCTCACCAGAGCCTTTATTCTCATATCCCACTAGCTTGCCGCTGGAATCAAAGAGTAACGCTCGGTCAGTAGGGCGCTCCACAACCGCTAGTGTCGCAACTGCCTCGGACGCCTGATGCTGCGCTGCTAACGCTTCAAGGGATATCTCTGAATACACATCACTATTGTGGATGAAGAAGCATTCCTCATCTTTGAAGAAATCCTCTGCATTCTTTAGTCCACCGCCAGTGCCGAGAATCTCGGCCTCTTCGGTGAAATGTACCTTGATTCCGAAATTGCGTCGCCCCGATACGAATTCCCGTATCTGCTCTGGACGATAGTGCAGGTTTATAACAACCTCTTTCACACCAGCAGATTTCAGTCCTTCAACCACCCGCTCCAGCATGGCGATCCCCGCCACCTCTACCAGGCACTTAGGGCTACCTTGCGTCACAGTGCTAAGGCGCGTCCCAAATCCAGCGGCAAAAACCATCGCCTTCATCCGCCCTGCTCCGCTCGACGCTTGGCAAGGGCCGCTAGGCCATGATGCTGCACCTCAAGTTTCAGCCCAGAGCGGCTCCGCAGCTCACGCGCCAGTCGCTCAGTAAAATAAACCGACCGATGCTGGCCACCGGTACATCCGAAGGATACGGCCAGTGAGTTAAAGCCACGCTTGAGGTAGCTCTCTACAGCCTGATCAATCAACGCTGTGATATGGCGAAAGAACATATCGGACTCCTCCTTGGCATCAAGGTAGGCCCGCACAGGCTGATCAAGACCGGTCATCTCTTTATACTGCTCCTCCCGACCTGGATTAGGAATGCAGCGACAGTCAAAGACAAATCCGCCACCATGATCACCGCCGATTGGGGGCATCCCGCTTCGATACGAAAAGCTAGAGAGCAAAATCGAAAAATCATTTTCAGGACGCTCTTTATGAGCCTCCGTGCCCGAGGCCGACAATTCTCGCATCAATCGCCACAGCTCCGGCGCCTCGATTGGCGGTGCAATGGTCTCAAGAAGATTGCCGAGGTTCTTCAGAGCATAGGGGATGCTCTGCCGAAAATACTCCTTTTTTTGCTTTAACCCCTGCTCACCGTAGGTACCCAATACCTGCATCAGTCGAATAAAGACAAATCCATGGTAGTAGCTCAGGAATTTCTCCCGATCGAACTCCATCACCTGCCCCAGCGCATCCATATAGGACTGCAGAATCGATTTCCGCGCCTCGGGCGGCAAGTTCGCCTTGGACTGGTACACAAGCGACACCACATCATACTGCAGAGGTCCACGACGCCCCTCCTGGTAATCGATAAAGGAAAGCGCCTCCCCGCGCACCATGATGTTGCGGGCCTGAAAATCACGGTACATAAAAGTCTCAGCACCCGCCTGGCTCAGGAACTGGCCAAGCGACTCAAAATCCCTTTCTAGCTGAGCCGAGTCAAAGCCCACTCCATACTCACGCACAAAACTATTGAGGAAAAAGTTCATGTCCCAAAGCATGTTCCGACGGTCGTAGATCTGGCTTTGATGACACAGGGAAAAATCGAGCGACCTACCAGCGACCACCTGAAAATGGGGCAGCCATGAGGCAGCTTTGCGATAGAGCTCTAGAACATCAGGGGTGATCTGCTCTGGGGCAGGACGAGTTTGCAGATGTAGATCGAGAAGCGTCGTGGTGCCCAGATCCTCCACCAGATAGCTCTCAGTAGATGGGTGCACCCCATACACCTCAGCCACCGGGAGACCAGCCGCTCGGAAATGGTTAGTAAATCCTATGAAGGCCCGATTCTGCGCGATGTTGAGATTATGCACCCCAACAACAGAGCCCCGCGAACCACGTAGCCTATATATGGTGCGCCGTGATGCATGCGCGCCCAATGGCTCAACTAACTCCGGCTCAACCCCAAAGGTGCTTCGGTATAACTCTCGTAACTGTTCCACCACCCCATAATAGGGCCGAATCACCCAAAATCGAAAGAGGAAAATCCAACTATTTCAAAGCGTTACGCAAAAATCTGTTTTTCTAGCCTCCTTTGTATCTCTGGTATCATCAAAACATGAGGCTATCTACGCATCGTCGCGGCTACTGAACAGTAGCTCACGGTTGCCTGTGGGGTCCTTTTGCTACTGGCGGAAATATATGGGACGAGATCTCAGTAATACAGAAAAAGCTGCCTTAACTTTGCTTACGCTGGGCAAGGATCTCGCCTCACAGGTGCTCCAACACCTCACCGAGCAGGAGGTCAAGCGTCTAAGCCGCGCCTTTATGGCGGTGTCTGAGGTGGACCGCGAGACACAATTCTCCATCGCTCGTGAATTCCGAAGCATGATGAAGGCCGGCGATACACTGCTGGTGGACGGACGTGAGTTTGCAAAGTCTGTTATCTCGAATGCTTTCGGAGATAAAGCTGGCGAAGGGTTACTTGAGTACATCACCGGAGCCCGCAAGGAGCCGATTAGCTCGATTATCCAAGACGTGCCAGACAAGATTCTTAAAGGCTTTGTGCAGGCGGAGCATCCGCAAACCGTTGCCTTTTTGATGACCAAGATGAATCCCGATCAAGCCGCCAAGGTGCTGCAACGGATGGGAGAAGAAAGCCAGACTGATATCCTTTTGCGGGTAGCAAATCTTAACCATGTCAAAAACGATGTAATCGATGAGGTACGCGAGGTGCTACGTTCCCAGCTCAAGGGCAGCGGCGCAGAGGAGGAAGAGATCGGCGGACCAAAATCGGCGGCCGATATCCTAAACTTTTTCGACCGCGCCAACGAGGAGCGTATTATTACAGAGATTCAGGAGATGTATCCGGACATGGCCGAGCAGATCCGAAACCTCATGTTTACCTTCGAAGACTGCAGAAAGATCGACGACAAAGGTATTCAAGCAGTCCTCAAGGAGGTGCCACGCGATCAGTTGGTATTGGCCCTCAAGACGGCGAGCAACGAACTCAAGGATCTACTATTCCGCAACGTCTCTCAGCGTGCCGCACAGATGATCAGCGAAGATCTCGACGCACTCGGTCCAGTCAAGCTCAAAGATGTGGAGAAAGCGCAGCAAGGTATCGTCGATATCGTACGTCGCCTAGAATCAGAAGGCAAAATCGTTGTCGGTGGTGGCGGTGCCGAAGACCAGATGGTCTAAACGAGTTTTTGAGGTCATCCTCGAGTCCCACTTTTCCCTTGATCACTCACCCACTGGGGCGCTAGCCTACCCTCTGCCCAGGGCTTTGGGGATGTATCCCTGTCCACAAGAAAGATTTACACCAGAAGAATTTATCGGAGTCATCACCGTGAATACTGAATTCAGCACCGCAGCGATGCCACAGTTCAAGCCAGACCTCTCCAAAATTTTTAATGAGGTTAAGGAAGTGGCAACTAATCCAGTGGGCTGCTGGAGCACAGTGCGTGGCACTTATAGTTCCGACAGAGACTTCATGATGAACTTCTTGGGCCCCTTACTGCTTCTGGGCCCAGTAGTTGATTTCCTCATGGGTCTCAGTGCCCGAGGATTTGCCGGCGGCGCTATGTTCCTGGTGGTCCGAGTCGCGCTATCCGTTGTGATGGCGTATCTTGTGGCATTCATCCTGGCCAAACTCGCAGCTTCCTTTGGGGGCACCAATGATACTCGGAGCGCATTGAAGCTCTACGGCTACTCGCAATCACCAGCGCTACTCGCGGCGATTCTGGGATTCTTACCTGTTCTTGGGGGTCTGGCCGTGTTCTTGATCGGTCTCTATTGCTTTTATGTCTTCTATCAGGGAATTTCACCAATGCTCGCAGTGCCAGCAGAGCAGCGAGTAATTTATACGATTGTATCGGTGGTAATCCTTATCATCACTGGCTTCCTTCTGGGCCTTCTAACCATGATGCTGGTGGGCGGTGCGGTGCTTGGCACAGCGGGGCCGGTAGTGAGCTAAACTTAGTTATCTATTAGTCCGACCGGAGAGTTTGTTCATGCAGAAAGTTTCTTCATGCAACAAAGCTGTGGGGAGGAGCTGGAGATCATAAGTCATTTCTTGAAAAATCTCTGATTCTGCCCCTTTTCCTGATGTCGGACTACTAGCTTGTGATTGG
>JBILUF010000133.1:0-6930 GCA_044371155.1 Bdellovibrionota bacterium | reverse complement strand
AGTCTCGTCATGTAAAGGTACGTGTTACCACCATGCTAGATGAGGATGTTCTCAAAGCGCTCAAAAAAATCGCGAGTTCTAAAGGGCAGAAGTACCAGACTATACTCAATCAAGTGCTCCGCGCCTTCGTCGAGAGAAAACAGGAGCGCAAGCTAACGCCCGTTGGAGAGAAGCGAATTCGTGAGATCGTGCGGGAAGAGATTCGTAAGCGGGCCTGAGATATCGACTGGGATCTCGATGCTGCGGTGGCAGGTCGCATTGGGAGCTGTCACATAAGCGGGGTGAAGCCCCGATTAGGGGCGAGAGGGGCGGCAGCCCCTGGGCACGAGCGCCGAGCGGGATAAATGGGGTGACTAATGGGGCTCGAACCCACGACATTCGGAACCACAATCCGACGCTCTACCAACTGAGCTATAGCCACCACTTCTGAAATGCCATTTCTGACTTATCCCCTATCACCGCTAAGCGGCGACAGAAGTTGAATTATTGCCAGGAATCTAGGTTTAATTCAAGTGCGCCAGCCGCAGCCTATTTCCGGGCAATCTATCAACTGCTCCGGCTAGCTCGAGCTCTAAGAGGGCTGCCTCAATCGCCGTAGCCTCGCAGGGGATGCGACCTGTGAGTGTATCGGCATCACACTCCCGGTGGCGCTGCAGGAGCTCGACTATCTCGCGGGCCGTGGGGTTTGAAATGGCGCTGGGCAAATTTGCTGCATTTGAACGTGCCAGTGGAACAAGCTCGGGATATACCCGAGTAACGTCCTCGGGGCTGGTGGCAACGATTGCACCGTCACGCAGCAGTTGATGCGAGCCCTCATAGCGGCTGTCACAAAAGCCACCGGGCACTACGAACACATCCCGCCCCTCCTCCAGCGCAAAGCGAGCTGTCGCAAGTGAGCCTGAGCTCTTAGCTGCCTGCACTATGACGGTGCCACGACAGATGCCGGCGATCACCTGATTGCGCGCCAAAAAATTCGAGGGATACACCGCTGACCCGGGCTCAAACTGCGACACCAGCGCACCGCCTGAGTCCACAATCATCCGCGCTAGAGCACGATTCGATGCGGGGTAGATCCTATCCACTCCAGTGCCAAGGATTGCAACGGTTGGATACTCTACTTTGGCCGCCAGCGCTCCGCGATGGGCGGCTGCATCCACGCCAAGTGCCAGGCCACTAACTACCATGGCCCCGGCAGCGGCGAGCTCTCGGCCAAGCATCCGCGCAGCTTGCGTGGCACTCTCCTCGGCTCGGCGCGATCCCACTACCGCGACTCCACACCCGATTGGCTTTAGCTCCCCTTTCACAAACAGAATTGGCGGCGGGTCAAAGATGGTGCGTAGTGGCGCGGGATAAAGTGGGTCACTAATTGCAATAGTCGAGATCCCCTGCTCGGCCCAGCGCGCGAGGTCATCTTTGGCATCTTGCACGATACGCCCATCACATACGGCATGAGCGAGAGCTGGCCACTGCAGGGCAAGCTCTGGATGGGTCGAAAGCACTAGGAGTGGATCAGCTGCACTCATCGCAGCCCGATAAATCGGCGGCATACTTGATGCCACCGAGCGCAGCATTAACAAAGCTAAGGTATTTGGTTCCATGCGATCCGTAATGGGATTAGGCAGGGAGCTATCTCCCCGGCCTTACCTTATCGACGAGTTGGACCAAAAGTTGTGTGGAAGTTTTACGATAAAGGGCGACAACCGAACTAGGCTCGATTATCCCCCGGGGGCCACGCCTTGTGGGGATGCCGCGAGCCGGGCACACGGCGGAGAGGTCGATGACATGGACGCAATGGTAACGCAGCGCGCACCGCATCAATTGGTGATGCGCAGCCGAGTGACTAGTAACGATACTGGGCGTGCAGAGTTTAGGCTGCTGAGCGCTTCTTGCCTTTTGCGCTGCCAGATTTAACTTTTTTCTTCCCGATCTGGCGCGGCTTAGGTGTAACAAACGCCACTTTGTCTTTAGACTTTTTCTTCTGAGATTTTTTGGCTTTAGCTGCGATGGCGGCTGCCTCAACCGGCAGGGTGCGCTTGGCTACCTTGGAGGTTGCCTTTGCTCGAGGCTCCTCTGCCTCGTCATCATCCCCCTCGTCATCGGCAGAGAGATCGATCTCGGCCTCCTCGCCCACAATCATCGGGGCATCATCGCGCTCTGGCTCCTCCTGCTCCTCCTCAGTGGCGCCCTTCTCCTTTTCCTCCTGAGCCTTGGCCTCGCCCATGTTCTGGAGCAGTTTTTGGCGCTCGGCCTCGTGGCGATCTAGAATAGCCTTGAGCTCGCCTGAGCGGGTCGACCAGGTGTTGCCATCCAGACTGTAAAGGGTCAGGGATTTAGCACCAAACTTTACAACCTTAGTGAGGAAATCCCCTTTCTTCTTCTGCTTCATACCTTCCCACACCCCGAGGGGTGCCCACCTAATAGAGTCCTTAAACCTAAATCTACCCACTACCTACCTCTATGATGAAGGGATGCTGCAAGCGGTTTCTAAATGTGGAGTTTGGAGCGCTTGGCTAAGTGCTTGATTTTACGAAGGCATCTTACCCCGCTGCGATAAATCAGGGTGCGCTGGGCCCGATAACTTAGTAAAATCGCTATACTTATAGTATCAAGCATGGATATGGATCGAGCAAAAAATATTGAACTGGCCAAAAAGATAAAATGGCCAAAGACCGTTACTGAGCTACATGTTCACCTTGGAGGATCAGTTCCTCTATATAGGCTGTGGGAGATCGCCATTGAGCGCGGCATCCGCGGGATGGGGCACAGCTATGAGGACTTCATCAATCTCCTCAAGATCCAGGAGGGGAAGGTAACAGACCTCGATAGCTATCTTGAGGTGTATGATCGGATTGAGCTGATTCAATCCGGCCCGGCGGCGATTCGCGAGAGTGTCATCATCGCGCTGCACCGCGCCTATCGCACCGGCGGCATGGTGGCCTTGGGGCCAGGTGGCGAGGGTGGCTCGCCAGAGGCGCTTTTTAGCATCGGTCGGTTTGAGCTGCGGTGGAATCCACTCAAGCGCACCGGCGCGGTATATCTCAAAGGGAAGCATGCCGGCCTTTACGATGTAGACCGCATTATCAAAGAAGGCTGCGCTGCAATTGAAGATGTTGAGGTGGCATTCCGCGGCAAGATGCAGGCTGGGTTTCTATTCTGCTTTGGCCGCGACATGACTTTTGAAGCCAATATGATCTTGGCCGAAAAGGTGCGCGCATGGCGCAGCCGCAGCAGTAAGATTCTAGGAATTGACCTGGCAGGGCATGAGTCAATAAACCCGCTCTCTTCTGCGCAGAAGTTAGACGAGATGAAAAAGGTGTTCGATGCCGCTGGGCCTGGGCTTGGTCGCACGGTGCATGTGGGTGAAACTCCGCATGTAGACCTCGAAACATTCATACGAACAGTTGAGGCGCTAGAGCCACAGCGCGTAGCGCACCCAATTGTAGCCTTCCGGGCCCTGTGGGACCGCAAGGATGATCGCGGGCTCAAGCTAATGCAGGAGCGCAAAATTGTCTGTGAGCTTTGCGTACGCTCCAATTTATTGACCGGAGCAGTCAAGGATATCAGCGAATATGGGCGTATCATAAAAACGTTGGATGAGTACGGGATACCGTATACCTTCTCGACTGATGCACCGTGCTTGCAGGTAAGCAGCCTAGCCGAGGAGCTTATGATGCTTCTAAGTAGCGGCGCTGCCAACGAAGAGCAAGTATTGCGAGCGCTTCAGACCGCAGATACATTTAGTTTTCTGCCAAAGCTGCCGACTGCATAGCTACCGCTGCGGTAGGCAGCCGCAGCACTTAACTCATTCCCTTCCTTTTTCAGGCTACTTATGGATGACCTTGCCTTTTTTGATACTCCAGCCTCGTCGAAGCACCGCAAAACTAAAATTGTCGCCACAGTTGGGCCTGCCTGTCGTTCTCCTGAGATAATGCGGGAGATGATCAAGGCCGGGGCTAATGTCTTCCGGCTTAACTTCTCGCACGGTAGTCACGCCGAGCATCTAGAATCACTCAATACTATTCGAGCCGTATCAGCTGAGCTTGGGATTCCAGTGGCTGTGCTGCAGGATCTCTCAGGCCCTAAGATTCGTATCTCGAAGGTTGATGAGAACTACGTTGAGATGCGCGATGGCGGCACCGTCACATTACATCCAGCCGCAGGGGAGCTTTCCACAGGAAGTGACATTTACGTTGAGGGACTAAATCCCCTTGAGATCGTAAAGCCAAAAGATCAAGTGCTGATGGCCGACGGAGCGATCTACCTCACGGTGGAGGCAGTGGAGGCAAGCGGGGTACGCTGCAAGGTCATCAAAGGTGGACGGCTGCGTTCGCGGGTGGGGATTGCATTCCCTGATAGTGTTAATGAGCTCCCGGCGGCGACACCGAAGGATTTTGAAGACCTCGTGTTTGGCATCAAGCACCAGGTGGATTATGTGGCGATATCGTTTGTGCAAAATGCACGGGATATCTTGGTGCTGCGCGAGGCGATGCGCAAAGATGGGGCAAACTGCAGCATTATCGCCAAGATTGAACGCAAAAGTGCTCTTCGGAACATCAAAGAGATCATGGATGTCTCTGATGGCATCATGGTGGCGCGCGGGGATCTAGGGCTTGAGCTCCCGCTTGAGATGCTGCCGCGTGTGCAACGGGGGCTAATCGAGGAGGGTAACTACCGAGGGATTCCGGTGATTGTCGCCACCCAGATGATGCACTCCATGATAACTGCAGTGCGCCCCACCCGCGCTGAGGTGTCGGACATTGCTGCCGCCGTCATGAGCGGCGCCGATGCGGTGATGCTCTCGGAGGAGACCACCATCGGAGAGCATCCAGTAGAGTGTGTGCGGTATATTGACCGCATCGTACGGGAGGCCGAGAAAGGATTTGAATTCGAGGAGTATAAGCTACGCCTGCGCGACTCCGACCGCGCCACAGTGCCGGATGCGGTAGCATACGCTGCATGTGCGGCCGGCAATAAGGTGGGAGCCTCGGCGATCGTTGCGTGCACCACCACCGGCACCTCGGCCCGACTGGTAGCAAAGTATCGTCCGCAGCAGCCGCTGTATGGCGCCAGCCGGATTGAGGCAACACTGCGTCGAATGGCGCTCTATTGGGGGGTGCAGCCGATTCCGCTCACTCAGTCAGCCAGCCACGATGAGGAGATTGATGGCGCGCTCAATGCGGTGCAAAACCTTGAAAACCTACCCAATGGTACCCGCTGTGTAGTGATTGGCGGCAGCGCCGTAGGGCGGCCAGGCTCAACTAGCATCCTCGAGATCCGCGAGCTCTTGGGACGATAGCCCCTCTGGGTCTCCCGTAGCGGCTCAACCATCCCGCCAAAACACCTTTCGCCCCGCTGCCCGCGTGGGGTAGGATGCTTTTAGCCGCTTAAACTTGGAAGGGAAAGCTCATGGGATTTGAAAACTACATCTCTGAATCGGAGGCCGCTGCGGTCACTGGGGTGGGTGTCGCCACCCTACGTCGCTTTGCTGAGGCCGGCTACTTTAAAGTTGAGACCGAATCAGATGGCCTGCGGCTGTATTGCACCTCGGAGCTCGAGAAGGTTTTTGGACCCAGCTCGCACGTTACCTCGTCCTTGGTCGGCGATTCCTCACCACCACCCCAGCAGTTTAAGCCCTGGGAGCCCCCTGCCAGTACCCTATCGCCTGAATCGAATGGGCACGCACCGCGCGCGGTGACCGTTGAGAAGTTGGTAGTGCCTCAATCCCTCGCGGCAGAGCCGATAGCAACCCCCAAGACTGCAAGGGAGCCGTCCGCCGCCCATACCACCGCACACTCCATCACTAGCTCAAGCGAGCCTAAGAGCGTAGCTCCCACTGCCTCCGCCTCTGTCCAGCCGATACAAGCGCAGCCCCCCATTGCCGCTCCCGCCTACGATGGCAGAGCCGAGGGGCTAGAGCGGGAGGTGCAGAAGCTCAAAACTATCTCGGAGATGCACGAGCGGCTACTGTGTATCCGCGAGGAAGAGATTCGAAGCCTGCGCGAAGAGCGCGAATGGCTCAGGGCGCGGGTAGAGAAACTTGAGGAAAAAGGGTCACGGGATCAACTTCTGCTGCTCTCAGAGACCCAGACCATTAAGGCACTCATCACCATCCAAGAGCAGCGGCGCTCGCCGGTGCGGCTAGCTCTTGAGTGGCTGGGGTTTATAACCCCTCCGTCTGTTGATACGCAGCCGCCGAGAAGTGCGATTGATGTCACGTTGGGCAGCGAATCACCAAAGCGCTAACACCAAAAGAAAAGCGGCCCAGGTTTTCCCAGGCCGCTCTCTGCTAGTGCTATAGCTTAACTTATCTCCTGGCTTACGGAGCAGGAGGCGGGGTTGGGGTTACACACTGTAGGCCATCTGGGGCAACTGGCTTGCCTTCCTGACAACATACAAGAGCAGTCTGCGCTTTAGTGTTCTTCAGCTCAGCATCGGCCTTGACCTTAGCAAGACTTCCAGCAGTGGTCGGGGTGCCGATACGCTGCGCCGAGCGCCGCGCGGTGGCATCCTTACAGATTGCTGGATTTTCTGGGGTGCACTCCTCAGAGATTATCAGTGCCTCATAGGACCGAGCTTTCTTTCCGAGATTCACAGCCTTACCACAGTTGGATGCCAGCGCAGCCGCACAGACCTGGCGCTTCCTCTGACTCAGAGTGCGTTGACGCTGACACTCCTCACTGGCGCTACCGCCTCCGAAAATCCCGCCCACGATGTCGCAAATTACATCCTGGGCTACCGCGTTTACAATCGGACCAAACAGGCTGTTACTTGCAGTACAGGCAACACCAGTAACCGAGGGAGTTCTCGAGATTTGGGTAAACAGCGAGGATATCGAGGTAGTAAGATCTCCTGAGCACCTCCCGCTCATCTTTACACCCAGCTCAGCCACCTTGGCCCAGTTCTTATCCGCCTTAGACCGATTTTGTGCGT
>JBILUF010000132.1:0-6965 GCA_044371155.1 Bdellovibrionota bacterium | reverse complement strand
CCACCAGGGGTAGTGACCTCGTCTCGCAGAATTGATGGGTGACGTTGGGTTGAAAGAGCCATCGTCGCCGCTCCAAGCATTGTTTGTGCAATCACCTCGAAAGCCATGCCACGTGGCACTCCCATTTTAAGCCCGCCATCGGCCAGCGCTTCCATCATCGTAAAGAAATAGGCAGGGCCAGAGCCGGCAAGCGCCGTCATCACCTCACAGTGTCGCTCCTCAACCTCGATACATCTACCAACGCTTGAAAAGATAAGTTCGGTAACTTTACGAAGCCGGGTGGGAACTCGCTTCGCAAAACATAGTGCCGTCATCCCTTTGCGAACACGAATTGGGGTGTTAGTGGCAGCACGAGCCACCAAAGTTGTCTCACCTAGCTCCTCCTGAAATGCTGCAATCGGCACTCCGGTGGCCACCGAGATGATAAGCGCTGTGCTTGGTAGTCCGAGTGCCTTTAGCTCGCGAAGAGCATCTCGCACCTGGGCGGGCTTGACCGCAACGATAATGGTGGCAACTTTTGCAAGGCGCTTTGAGAATCCTTTCGTGTAGACCGGCACCCCAAGCTCTTTGGAAGCTCGCTTGGCACTGCGAGTAGTTTTACACACTCCCCAGAGTGCTCCTTTGGAAATTAGTCCCCCTTCGAGCAATGCCGCTGCCAGGCTCTTAGCAATTACACCTGTGCCGTAAAGACAGAGCTCTCCAGAGATCTTTTTCATAAAAATAATCCAACTAACCCCTATACTTAATCGGACCCGCACCACTCGCCACGGTTACGGTAGGGAACCAGCGTGTATGCCGGTGTCGTCCGCTGGCCCAAATACCCCTCTCTCGCGCGGCGCTCGGCTAGAAACCTGCTTATTTCCTAACACAATTCTTATCCTGGCATTACCCCCCCTTAAGGCTCGTGAACACCAAGATCGCCAACCACCTTCAATCACCGATAACTACTCAAAAAGGCACCAAATTGCCCTTGGAGCCTCACTAATAGACCCCGACGGTTCTGCCCCACATGAAAGCACTTCGCTGGGGCCCTTTAGTGGCTTAGCCTAGTGAAACTAGTATACTAGCTGGCTCGTTCACAGGCCTGATCTGTCGTAGCTGTACATGACTGAATTTTCAAGCCAACCTACCCACGGCAACATGCCGCCAGACCGCCCGCCGGAGGGCGCGCCCGATAGCTCTAACCAACTGCCAAAAGAGATCGGATCTACCCTAGGGCTTGAGTATGGATTTGTACTGGAGAGGCAGGAGAGGGTCGAAGACCTCGACGCCACAGCACGAGAGTATAAGCACTTAAAAACCGGCGCGTCGGTTTATTTCCTCCACAACGACGATCCTAACGCCTATTTTGGGATCTTCTTTCGCACCGCCTCTGAGCAGAGCACCGGCATTGCACATATCGCAGAGCATATGGCCTATCGCGGGTCTATGAATCTTCCGGGCACCGACCCCGTTAACGACTATCTGCGAGAGTCCCTTTCATCTGAGTCCAATGCTGCCACCCTCAATGATCATACCCTCTATTATTGCGCCAGTCCGCATGCCACCGACTTGCGCAACCAAATCCTTCTAACACTCGATGCAGTATTTAATCCGCGCCTTTCTGAGTCGGCGTTCCGCCAAGAGGCCTGGCGTTCAGAGCGGGGCGAAGACGGCAACCCAATTCTAAACGGGATAGTACTGAACGAGGTGCGCGGGTATGCGAGCGACCCACTCGAGGTACATAACCAGGTTGTTGTTGCTACCCTATTCCCAGATACCCACTACCGCTTTAATTTTTGGGGGGATCCCCAAGTGGTACCAGAGCTTGATGTGGAGACTCTACGAGCCTTTGTAAAGGATCGGAACCACCCGTCTAATTGCGGTGTCATGGTTTACGGCAAATGTGATCGCTCTGAAATCTTACAGCTGTTGGCCGAGCATTTTGACAGGTATGAGCAAAGAAAAACTACCCCCTCTGACCCAGTACAACCTCGGTTTAATGAACCGGTTCGGGCAACTGCTTTTTATCCTGGAGATGAGACCGAGGATGCCGCACGTGACTCAATTGTGAGTGTCTCGTGGAGGCTGGGACAACACGGCAGTATCCCTGATGCGCTCACTCTAGAGGTGCTCGAAAGTTTAATCTTGGGCGAAGGCGACGGCACTGTGAAGTCCGCTCTCGAAGAAGCAGGGTTAGGCGAGCAGATTCTATCCGGTGGACTGGATGATTCACTCCGTGATGGATGTTTTTCAATCGCCGTCACTGGCACCGGAGCTGCTCGCACAGCTGAGATTGAGGAGACAATCCTCCGTGAACTTCAGCGAAAGGCACAAGACGGGTTTTCCCCCGAGACCATTCGAGAGAGCCTCCGTGCCGTTCTTGGCGCGCACCTAGAGGCTAGCGAGTCTGCCGATCGGGGGGACCATGCTCTCTGGGAGGTATCAACCGCTTGGACACACGGCCGCGATCCACTGGCAACGCTTCGCTGGAGGTCAAGTCTAGCGTCCTTGGAGATGCGGCTTGCCCAAGAGCCCAGATACTTTGAGGGCCTTATCCAAGATCTCTTCCTACAAAACATCCATCGCGCCACCGTAACGGTGCGCCCGGACAGAAAGCTTTCTCAACAATGGGCTGCTAAGGATACGGAACGGGCGGCACAGCTCGGGGAGACTCCGGTGGTCGCAGAGCCAACTGAAGGCACTAGTGGTCTGATAGAAAAACTAAAAATCGCTGACCTGGAGAAGGTAGGAAGGCAGGTCGAACGCTCCTTTGAAGATGGAGTGTGGTGCTATCCGATCCCGCGCCGCGAACTATGCTCAGCCTCGTTAGCACTTCATATTAGCCATATTCCATCCGACCTTCTACCCTACATCCAGGTGTTCGGGGCAACATTCGGCGAATTCCACCAGGGTTCACTCCCTGGAGTGCTGGGGGAACTTGGCTCCTCATTTCACATCTCTGAAAGCCCCACCGGCATGCAGGTGGGACGTTTGATCCTTACCGGCAATTCGCTGGGGAACGATGGCTTAGCGCTTCTTGATACAATTTCGAAGCATGCACTTGTTGATCCACTTCAGGACCGTCGCCGATTGATTCAGCTCATGGTAGAGCAAAAGGCCCGCTTCGAAGGTGAACTTCAGGAGGACGCTTTCGCATTCTGCCTCACCCGCTCAGAGTCAAAGCTGCGCACCTCAGCCGCCACCGCCGATTTGCTGCAAGGAGTTGCTGCCTTTGACAATTTGCGGCTTCTAATCTCGGAGGCAAGGAGAAATTGGGATAGCTTTAGTGAAAAAATGACTCAAGCACGCACATTGCTGCTTACCAACGCTGATCCCATCTGGTCGTTAGCGGCTTCGCCAAAGGTACTAAGGAGACTCTCCCCGCGGGCCGCTGAATATAGTGGGCAATTCGGAGCAAGCCCGGCAGACCCCGCGCCATGGGCACCGTCCCTACATCCCCTTCGTGAGGGATTTGCTGCGCCCTCTCAGGTGGCCTCCACAGCAGTTACCTTCGACCTACGCGCAGCCGGATACCAGCATCATGGCTCGCTGAATGTACTTTTAAAACTAATCGAGCACGGCCGGCTCTGGCCAGAGATTAGACAGCGCAACGGCGCCTATAATGCCTTGATTCACTACAGCCCAGAGACCGGGCTCCTTACGATTGGCTCCCGGTATGATAGCCGTCCCGATGAGTCGATAACGGTGGCAGAGAGTATCGCCGATTGGCTTGAGGAGGTAGCTCCCCAGATACGGCAACTTCGTCGCGGTAAAATCGGTGCCATCGGAGAGCTCGACAAGCCCCGCTCCACGGCGCAACGGGCTGAGGAAGATTTCCTAAATCGGTTGAGCGCCTTCCCGCTAGATGCAGCCGACAAAGATCGCGCCCAGCTCTTTGAAGCTCAAGCAGAGCACTGCCGGGACTTGGCCGAGATCTTAAAGCAGGCCCGTAGCCTCCGCTGGTCGGTTACAGCTATTGGCTCGCGCGCCATCCTAGGGAGATTAGATAAAGCGCGCGGTGGTGATTTCCTATCGACCCGCTCCCTAGAGCCGCGCCTCACCGCACCGGGCAGCTCGACATAGAACTCATAAATATCTGATTATAGTCGCCTTTCTCTCGCCCTGGGAGGGTATCTTAGTAATGTCGTTTCGGTACAATATTGGGGTCTTTAGTTTAGACCACCAGGCATCCTCATGCTCTCGATTGACCGCATAACCAATCCAACCTTACGAGTGGTGCCGTTAGAGGCGGCTCTACCAGATTCGGAGAGCTCACAGGTGTCGCGCGAAGCTCAGTACCGCGACCGCGTTCTTTCAATTCTTGAGCGCATCCTTGCAAATGACCCTGATGCCGATGCTCACAAGATAGCACTCACCAAAGGGGGGAGGCTCCTTATACAGGATCAGGATTTGGCACAGCACCTCCAAGGCCGTGAACTTATCCTGGTGCAGGGGGAGCTCTCAGCTCCCAGTGTGACCGGGGCTACCATCCTTGGACCGGGATATTCAATTTTGAAACCATCCGGATTTCTTCACCGCCTTGGCGCCTCGGGAGCTACAGCTGTCACCGAATCTGTCACTTTAATCTCGGTTCCCAGCGAACGGTTTGCTCGCTGGATTGAGCAGGAGCCAGGTTTTGCTGAGGCCGTTACTACTGCGATAAAGGCCTCTCATCCGCAGTCTCGCTTCCCCGATGTAACACGCGAGGCCATTCGCCGAGTACGAGATGAAAACTTACGACACGTTGTATTCCATGACTGCATCAAGGTGGTGAATGAATCAGGCGGGATTTTTGATATCATCAACCCCACTCGCCAGTCATTCCTCAAGCATGAATTTACCACTCGCCTTGTATCCCCCGAAGAGCAGGCATTTCTGCTAGTTGAAGCGGTTTCCCCTGTATTCCTGCACAAGGCTAACAGTGAGATTGTCGAGCTTGCCAAGCGAGCCCGAGCTCAGGCCGATGCAATTGGAAATGTGCCAGAGTTTGAAAAGGTCGGGATTGCATTTCAACAGCTCTCCGCCCTCCTCCGTAGCGCCTCGGCAGAGGAGGTGGCGTCGCAACTACCTGAATTTTCGAAAGCTCTTGAAGAGTCTCGGGATCGCTCACAGCTTGATTGGCTTGAGGTCACCCAGCGAGTGCTACAGATTAAGTGGCTTGAATATGTCACCGAACGCGATCCCGACCACTCCGACGATTGGGATACCCGTTTAACCACCGAGCTCAAGAAATACCGCCCGGACACCGCACAGGCACTGCGCTCCATCCGAGAAATCCTAGATCAAACCATGGAACCGTTGGTAGAGGCTGCGACACGGGCAGATCCCCCGAAAGTGACCCGGCTCGGCTTTCGACGTTTCGATGTCGCCGTATCACTTGGCAATGAGGCGTGGAGTAAAGATGTTGAGCTTCGTGAGGACTCCGAGGAGTTTCGGCTGTTGCGTAAGCTTGCCGACCAGCTAGCAAATGGCGACCGCTCTGCCGTCGGCGGTGAAAAGTATGTGCAGCGCCGCTTTCCTTTGGAGCTTCTTGAGGGGATTGCGCGTGATAAGATCAAGGTCGTCTTCTACGACGGACCCCACCGTGAGGGTATTGAGTGGGCTCGGCATAAGTTCGGTGCTACCGATAGCGACCCCTCGGTAGTGCGGGGTTGCCTTGAAATGGAGATCGCCGGCACCTATGGGGACTTTCGACGAAGCTGGATCACCTTTCGTAACGGTGAGTCCGTCGTAGTGGTCTCGCAAGACGGGAGTCCGATTCGCAACGCCGCGGCTGTGCTGCTGTATCAGACGCAGAACAACGACACCGTCTCGTTTGAAAATATCTACATGGTGCGTCATCGCCATAGCCTAGACACCCGTATCGCTCAGGACCTCGAGAGCATTCTGCGCGAAGAGAACACGCGGCTGGCGTCAGCTACCGTGCACGGCAGGGCCATCTCCGAACCAGCGAGGCTACCGACCCATCTTCTCATTCTTGATAGACCTGAGGAGTTCATCTCCACCATGGGGGAGCACCTCGACACTCGCGTAGTCCCAAGTAAGGTGCTCGGAAATTTGCGTATCGGATACTGGCGGAATAAGAATAATGAGCTACAGCGCATTCTGATGCCGACCGTAGGGAGCCGCGGGTTGTATGGCGATAGCGCTGGAACCTTTGCAAAGTCCTTCTTTGAGAGTCCGCAGATACTAGAGCCAATACCGCATGTTATTTTCACCGCCTCCGCGGGAACTTTTGCAGGGAGCGCGGACGATTTCAAAAAACAGGGTCTACGTGGACTGCTCCGAGGCGTAGAGCGTGGAGGTCTAGTCGCGCCCACCCGATCTGTCACCTATAAGGGCGAAGAAATCGCCTTTGAAACGCTCTCAGCCCGGGCGCAGGCTCAACTCTCTCAATCCCCCTCCCCCACACTGGCAGCCCACCTGCGTGATGTTCAAGCTCGTGAGCGGGTAGCAAAGGTACATAACGTCGATAAGCACTACTCAATTGAGGCGCCAGCGCTTGAGACACGGGATGGAATCGAAGAGATTTACAGCACGGGCCATGCTTCTATTGATGTTGAAGGCGGGCCAATCGTTCGAACACTCCGCTTACTCAATCAGCGCATTACATTCACTCCGATTTACACCAGCTCAGATGATCCTCGACAGGCACTCAATGATGAGAGTAAAAGCCTGGCCTATGGCGGGGTTCTGTTTGAAGGCAAGGGTCCACAAACTGACCTGCAGCAATTGATCCATTCGCTAGTATTGCTCTCAGATGAGATGAATAGACTGCAGTCGAAGTAGGTAGCTCATGGAACAGGCCGAGTTTGTGTTTGGAACCGATGTGGCGCGGGTGAGGGTGTTGCCCCAGAGAAACATAGACCAGGCCGCAGGGCGAGCCGATTTGGTGGTATTCTTCTATGCAAAGGGCGGCATATCCACCTTCCTAGATGAGCACGAGTTGGCGCGATTAGGTGTGCGAGCAACCGAGCTCAAAA
>JBILUF010000131.1:0-7004 GCA_044371155.1 Bdellovibrionota bacterium | reverse complement strand
GCAGCGCTTAGCAGCGGCAATATTCCCCCCCTCACTCGAAGGGGTCTACGACGATACAAACTTTCTCTGAGTAACAGTGCGTGGCTCTTCAGGAAACTCAATTTGAAATTTGGCCCCTCTCGGTTGGTTATCAAAGACGCGGATTACCCCCTGATGGTCCGAAACGATTGAAGTCACGATGGCCAGTCCAAGCCCTGTCCCATCCTTTCGGGTGCTAAAATATGGCTCAAATATCCTAGTCTTATCGGCGCTGGTCACTCCCGGACCATTATCAATAATCTCACACAGTACAACTCGACGGGCCTTCAGGTATTCGGTGCGCACGACAATCCGCGGCGATTCCGCGCCCCAACTGAGGCTCGACTCCAACAACGCATTTGCTGCATTCTCTATGAGGTTCATCAGTGCCCGGCGCACCTGCTCGCGGTCCATCAATATGTCGGGTGCTTTACCATCAGCAATAAACTGAAAGGTTATTCGTTCATGGTTCTCTGCATACGGAGCCAGCACATCAGCAATCAAGGCGTTGAGACTGGCCCTACGCAGCTCCGCCGTAGGCATACGCGAGAAATTTGAGAACTCATTTGCAAGCCTCTTAATTGAATCAACATTCTCTACTATCGTCTGCACCGACTCCGCGATCGGAGAGCCCTCGACCGCACCATGGGTTAACTTCTGCAGGCGCTGCGCCGACAGTTGTATCGGTGTGAGAGGGTTCTTAATCTCATGCGCAATACGACGAGCCACCTCACGCCAGGCAGCCATCTGCTGAGCCTTCGTGAGCTCGGTGATATCATCAAACAACAGCACAGTCCCCATCCGAGAAGTTGCATCTTTGCGAATGCGCCCCGCTGTGAGCAACACCTTAAGCTCACGTCCCTGGCTCTCGATTGCAAGCTCCTGCTCTACAACACTTGCCTCGGCATCCTCCGCGGTATTTACCGCCTTGAGTATAGGCTGGAGCCTTTCTAGATCGGCAGGCTGGAACACAGCGTAGACCGATTTGCCGATCACCGACTCTGCGTCCCTAAAACCAAATAGCTTCAAAGCTGCGGAATTTATCGAGCGTATCACCCCCTGCTGATCAAGGGCGATAACCGAGACCATCAGATTCTCGAGGATAGTTTCCATCAGTAACCGACGCTGCTCACCCTCGGCGCGAGAATTCTTGAGATCGAGGGTCATCTTGTTAAATGACTTTACCAAGAACCCAAGCTCATCAGAGGCATGCGTACGGATCTGCACGTCATAGTTCCCACGGGCCACTGCCTGCGTTCCTTCCGAGAGGCGCTGAATCGGTACGGTGATCTCCCGCGCAAGATAAAATCCGAACCACAGCGCCGCAAAGAGTAGCAATGCGGTGATCATCAATAGTGTAAGCAAATTCCCGGAACGCAACTGGCTACGGAAAAGTTTTAGCTGCTCATACTCGCGATAGAAGTCACCGATTAACTGATTGGCATGTGAAATCTCAGGCGGAATCCGGCTTGTGGAGATGAGCACTAAGCGGGATTGTGTGCTTTTCTCACCATCCCCAAATAGAAGCGGAATATATACCCGGAAGAACTTATTGGCTTCACGCTCCTCTACCTGGGTAGTACGCCGTCCGATCAGAGCTGCATTAATCGCTATTCTCTGGCTCTCAGGCTCAGCGAACTCCTCAAGGGCGCCGGCCGCATTTTCGGCGCTACCTACCGCACGAGCATGTCTGTCGACAATCCGGATGCTGAACAGCCCCAAGCGAGTGCGCAATCCTTCCAGCAGTTCGTGCAACCCCTCCTCCGAAGCCCCTGCAATCCCCTTGGATTCTAGGTGCGACGCCACCTCCTCTGCATTCCGCCGCGCCCCATCCTCTAAGGCCGCATAGTGACTACGAGCGATCTCCACCGCTCCATCCACCGCTCCCTCAATCTGCTCACCAAAGAGATTGCCAAAGGCGTTTGTCAGGAGCCCACTGGCCAAGAGAAATAAAATCACGGTCGGCACCAGGGTCAACCCCACGAAGGCCGCCACTAGCTTCAAACGCAGCTGAGAACCCAGGATTCTTCTACGTCGGTCAAAGATCAGCTTTACAACGTTGCGCCCCACCAGGAACGCTAGGATACACAGGATTATGATAAGCAGGTTTACGAGGAGATAGACCTGTAAGTAGCTGCCTTGATACACCGCTTCATTGGTTGGGCGTTGCTGGTAGACCAGGAATCCAAGTAGAGCTGAGGCACATAGGAAAAAGACCAGGCGAGTCCCTAGCCCCGATCGGCGCCACCACAGTATGAGTCGAGCTCGATGCTTTATCATCTACCTCTAAACACCCTACCGCGAATCTGTCCGTGGCTCAGCATCCGCAAGCTGGAACGCAAGCCATCCCGAGTCGCTGAATGATGGATTAATCAATCCAAAGCTCAGTATGTAAGGAATATCGGCGAGGATATCGTTCCCCTCCACCTTACATTCAGCCGTGACTCGCACCTCAACATACGAGCGCTTGGAGTCATACTTGCCACTAGCAGCTCCCGGCAACTTTGATAGCTTTAGAGCCCGCAGAGATGAGACAGCATCGAATGCCTCCTTTGAGGAGGAAGCCAGCATGGTCTTGGGCTGCTCGACGTCACGATGAGTGTCAAATACGAGGGTGTACTGCTGTGCAATAGGATCAAATCGAACGTGGTGATCCTCCATAAATTCCCGCTCACAGGCATCAAACCACCCGACCCGACGACGACACCAACGCACATGGAATCTGTACTTCAATTCCAAGCCACTATCTAAGCACTGAGAGATAAATTGATCGGGCGCCTGCACAGAGATATTCAGCGTATCACGCACCCCGCCCGACCACTTGACCGCGATCTCATGAGCACCCAGCACGGCTGGCACAATCAAAAGCAATAAACCGCGCATCCCATACCTCTATATTTTAAGTTCAGTCTGTGCAGAGGTAGATTCTGCGGAGAGAGGTCGCTTGAGGCCCAACGCTTGATACCCGAGCTCGCTCACCTCGCGCCCCCTCCGGGTGCGCGCGATGTATCCCTGCTGCACAAGGAATGGCTCATATACATCCTCGATCGTATCCTTATCCTCGCCTATGGCTGCCGCAATGGTCTCAATTCCCACCGGCCCTCCAGAGAATTTCTCCACCATCAACTGCAAAATGCGACGATCCATTTGATCGAGGCCGGCATTATCTATCTCGAGAAGCTCCAAAGCGCTGCATGTCACTTCGAGTGTTATCTCGCCACCGGCTCGCTCCTGAGCGAAATCTCGCACCCGCTTTAAAAGGCGATTTGCAATACGAGGGGTTCCTCGCGAACGACGTCCCACCTCAAAGGCGCACTCCGCACTCATCTTCAGCCCCAGAATCGAAGCTGAGCGCGCCACCACTTGCTGAAGCTCCTGCGCCGAGTAAAAGTCTAATCGCAACACCATTCCGAATCTGTCGCGCAATGGGGAGGTCAGGAGGCCGGTGCGGGTAGTAGCGCCGATCAGGGTAAATGGCTTCAAGTCCAGTTTTATCGAGCGCGCTGCTGGCCCCTGGCCAATCAGAATGTCGATCTGATAATCCTCCATCGCGGGATACAGCACCTCCTCTACTACCCTTGGCAGCCGGTGGATCTCATCAATAAACAGCACATCTCGCGGCTGCAAAGCCGCCAAAATCGCAGCAAGATCTCCTGGGCGCTCAATCACTGGACCCGAGGTAGACTTAAACGCTACACCAAGCTGGGATGCGATAATCCGAGCCATTGAGGTCTTCCCAAGTCCCGGCGGACCATGCAGCAGGACGTGATCGAGAGCCTCCTCACGACGAGCCGCAGCGCTGCAGGCAATCCCGAGGTTCTCTTTCAGGGCACTCTGACCGACGTATTCCTCAAAGCTCTCAGGTCGAAGACCGACCATCTGCTGCTCCTCGGAGCCATAAGCGAATTCGGAGCCATCAGCCAATGGTGAAGTGGTCGGTATGGCACCAATCCAACTCTGGGTATCTTCACCAGCAGAAGCAGGCACGAGGCGAGTCCCCCCGCCCTTATGCGCGGGACGCCGTCCTGCTCCAAAATCCGACTCATCCATGAGCGACTCCTCTTCCCTGCATGCGCATAACTCTGCAAACCTACAGCAACCTCAGCCCTTGGGACTTAGGTTAACCACACCGCGATAAACTGCGCTGCTATACAAAACGCAGCGCCTCTTTCACAATCAACCCGGGATCGGTGACCTTAGATGACAACGCCCCATTGTCTCCGGCCGCGCGCACCGCCTTTTCCGCATCCCCTCTTGAGAACCCAAGTGCTTGGAGCGCCGCAATCGCGTCAGCGAAGTAGTCATGCATTCCTGGAGCCTGCCCAGATTCACCAATGAACTCCCCGGCAAGCTCGGCCACCTTATCTCGAAGCTCCAAGACAATTCGCTCAGCAGTTTTCTTGCCGACTCCCCGAATGGCTTGCAGCCGTCCAGTATCAGCAGAGCCGATTGCCCGCAGCAACTCGCGGCCATCTACTGCCGACACGATATCCAATGCGGTCTTGCTGCCAATGCCGGTCACTCGCAGGAGCAGCATGAAGATCCGCTTCTCAACCGCATCAGCAAATCCGAACAGTCTAATGCTATCCTCTTTTACATCCGTATACACCACCACCTGAGTGGTACTGCCAAGCTCGAGCCGCTCAATGAGCCCCCTAGACGCGCAGACCTCATACCCCACCCCTGCCACATCGAGGGTCAGGGTACTTGAGTGCATCTCGATAACTGTGCCCCGAAGCTGGCTGATCATAAGGTTTAGCAGGTCTGGTATGCGATAGTTTGGCCGCAGGTTGCCCAAAAGACGAGATAAAACGGTAGTATATTTAACCACACCTAAAGCAGCAAGTCGTTAAAAGCCCGATTTCGAGCCCCAAACAACCACCGAAGTCACAGACAAAGCTTGCGGCGGGGCACGCGCACTCTGTTCGTCTGCCGAATCAACTCCGGTGATATCGAAAAGCCCTGCTGCGCCTTCGCCCTATCCAAGGCAGCTGTTGGGGTTCCCACCCAATGATGCTGGAGATGAGAAACAATGAGGATGAAATATGTACCGTGATCGCCCCGAGATAGCTCTCTATCCACCACTGCGCTGGGTTGCCCAACTGATAGACCGGCGCCTGGTGGCAGCACCCAGATAGTTGTATATCGTCCTATGCCCAAAAGTCGTACCACCCGTCGAGCTCCGCGTCGACCTCGAAGCAAACCTAAGGCCCGTCGCCGTTTTCTGCTGCCGATTGTTGGCCTGATTGTGCTTGGCAGTCTGGGGTGTCTGGTAACATTTTACCTCATTGACCAGCGCACCCAGCGCATCCTCAAGGCGCGAGGTACAGCACAAAGTGCTGGAGTATATGCCGATGCACGTCGAATCAGTCAGGGACAGAAACTGCCCCCCGAGTTACTTCGCTCTGAGCTGGCACGCCGCGGCTATCGGGAGGTGGCAATTGGCGCCAAAGCTCCTGGAGAGTTCTATCAGGATGCTGATGGATTTGTGATTCGCACCCGCTCATTCATTTCAGCCGATGGCACCCTAACCCCCTCAGTGTTGGCATTCTATACCCCGCTGTCAGGGCAGATCGCTATACAGGAAGGCCTAAGCAGTGCATCGTTTAGCCTAGAGCCTCAACTGCTAGCCGACCTCGGCAGCGCTGAGATACGCGCATCTCGCTTCACAAGCTTAGCAAAGATACCTGCTCGGATGCGTGATGCCGTGATCGCGATAGAAGATGAGCGATTTTTCAACCATCATGGGATTGATCTAGTCGGCATAGCCCGCGCTACTCTGATAAACATTCGCGCGATGGGGGTCGTGCAGGGCGGCAGCACCCTAACGCAGCAGCTTGCTAAAAATATCTTCCTCTCCCCTCGTCGCACCTTTGGACGAAAAATCCTTGAGGTATTCACTGCCCTTAGTCTTGAGCGTCTCCTAACAAAAGAACAGATTCTGGAGCTTTATCTTAACGAGGTATATCTTGGGCAAGAGGGGGCCGTAGCCTTGCATGGAGTTGCTGAGGCAGCACGTAATTTCTTTGATAAAGATCTCTCCCAGATTACCCTCGCCGAATCAGCGCTCCTGGCTGGGATAATAAAGGCTCCTTCGGCGCTATCGCCCCGGCGGCACCTTGCTCGTTCTATAAGACGCCGCAACGTTGTCCTAGCACGCATGCTAGAGCTCGGGATCATAAGCGAGAAAGAGTATCAAACCGCCCTGCTTGAGCGCCCCCAACTCCGGGAAAGAACCGAGTCAGCTCGGCAGGCCCCTCACTTCACCTCCGCGATCAGAAAAATGTTAATCTCTGAGCACGGCATCGACTCAGCAGCGATTCCAAATCTCAGAATATTCACCGGCATCGACTCTGAGTTGCAGCGCTGTGCCGAGCGGGCGGCGTCCCAAGGTGTTGCAGAGTTAGAGAAACGAAACCGAGCATTACAGAGACGGGCTCGCCGTCTAGAGGCAGGATTGGTGGCAATTGAGCCATTCAGCGGCAAGGTGCGTGCCTGGGCTGGGGGCCGTGATTTTCGCCTGAACCAATTTGATCATGTATCCCAAGCGAAGCGACCAGTTGGCTCAACGATTAAGCCTTTTGTCTACCTCACCGCTCTAGACGCGCAACTCAACCGCTATAAGGTCGCAACAACCACAAGCATTTTAGCCGATGAACCCACTACCATCCAAATCGCAGGTGCCCCCGATTGGTCCCCATCAAACTACGACAAGGAATTTAGGGGCGATGTATCGCTTCGATATGCACTTGAGCACTCCCTGAACCTTCCTGCGGTATACCTGGCACAACGTATCGGACTGGACTCTGTGGCAACCACCATTGAGCGCTTCAATCTCTCTCGCAAGATCCCGGCAGTGCCATCGCTCGTGCTAGGAGCCGCAGAGACATCGCTACTGGAGCTCACCGCCTCCTATGGAGCACTCGCCAATGGGGGCGTATATGTACAACCGCGCCCTTTTATCTCGGTTATCGATCAAGAGGGCG
>JBILUF010000130.1:0-7034 GCA_044371155.1 Bdellovibrionota bacterium | reverse complement strand
CTCTCTCAGGATCATTCGATCGAGCAAGTAGTCGAGGCGCTACGGCTGCCAGTGTTCCACGGCATCCGTGCAAGCACCATCGCCATGCCACAGGTATCGGTAACCCCTGCAAAAATTAGCCCCGCTCCGATGAATCCACTAAGCCCAAACCAAACGGGGCTCACAAGGTACCCCATGACAACCCCAGCGAGCACCAAAGCCCCGGCTGCAATTCGCACCTGACGCTCAAGCGAGATCACCCCCTGTCCACGCTCTAGCGGCAGACCAGCCGCCTCCCATGCTGACACCCCGCCATCTAGCACTGCAAGATTCGGAACCTGTCCGGCAAGTCTCTGCGCCGCCTGGCGAGCCCGACCACCGGAGCGACAAACGACTACGCAGAGTTGTTTGCCTCGAGACAACTCCTTGACCTTCTCGACGTTGAGCTTAGAGAGCGGATGCAGCACAGCACCCGGAATATGCACCGATGAGAACTCAGCAGGCGTCCTTACATCAAGCAAAAGTGCCTCTTTAAGACTCTCTGCCACAGCATGACATGGTATAGTTTTGGGAGTACCCGATTCCTGTTCCAGCATAGTGCACCCGCGATTCCTTCAATTAGCTTGGCCCTTTCCTCGACCTCAGTTCACACCCCTTATCCAAGGTAGGCAGACATAATAGCCTAACACATAACTTTTAGGATCTTACTCTACCCCGATTTTCCGGCCATGGCATGAGATCATAAACAGAACTCAGAAGATCTCCATACCATGACGGTGCCCTCTCTATCTCGAGCCGGATTTTATCACCGTAACATCCCTGCGGTTTGCCCTGGAATGTGTTGATGTTTGGGCGGTCTGCGCGCAATCGTATCGCTACCAGCGATTCCTGGTCTATTGCGGGGCTCACGTAACTAAGCAGAGAAAAATTGAATGGTATACCGACCGGCCGAGACTTATAAGTCTACCTTTAAGCCACTAGTGTCTAGATCCCCATGATCATCAGGATCCTGCACCCAGGGTCCGGGTGAACTTTCGGCTGCTCTCTGAAATGCGGCATACGCTCGGTCGTGATCTCCGGGCCCGAAATCACCTGACTCCCCCCCTACCAGGAGCTTTATCTCGCGATCTCCCTCTTGCAGCTCGACATATCCCCCACCGCAACAGCCGTGCGGAATGCCTGTTGCCGCCTCAATTCGAGTGAGGATATCACGATGCATCGGGGTCCAATCTATCGGCATACTGACCACGAAGCTCCGCCCGCCACCAGGTGGAGATGCAATGATGTATTTACTGTTTAGCCTTGCTGTTGGGTCGTATATAAAGACGACCGATTCATCCGGAGTATGGTGACTCCAGATCACCAAACGCCCCTCTATCTTCTGATGGAAACTGCTCCCACGAAGAACTTCTATCAGTGCGGACTCGGCTGCATCGCTCTCTAGCTTTGAGGGCAGAGAGGTCTTGAGCCTATCCAGGGCGGCGCGCACGTCATTACTCTGCGAGGTCGCAGCATGCGGCTCTCTCCCTGCACCTTGTCTATTTGTCAAATACATCGGGGGCTCGTCATAGATCCAACAGCGGGTTTTCGGCATAAAGCCTAGGCAGGGCTATTGGACCTCACCCGCCGAGAATCCCTTAGGATACAGCTAGCTATAACGCTAAGCAAACAGGGCAAAATTTGGCCTCTTACCTGATAAGTATCGGGTCATGGCAAGGTTCCGACCGACCGAGGAGCGCCTAGCAACGGAATGTTATCCCCGCATAAAGAGCCTGACTCATCCACGGTCACCCAGTGCCTTACCGATAAGATATTGCGCCCCCAAACCTACAGCTGCTCCGATTATAGCTGGCGTTACAGTAGTGGCTGTAACTGCGGCAACCGCTGAACCAGTCAACCATCCGACAGCCTGTCCGCCTGAGATTTGTGCCACAGAGCGCGCCATTGCTTTCATGGTGCCAGCATAGGATAGGTCACCAGCCTCCCTATCCCGGTGAAACTGCCGTGCCATGTTCATAACTCCGGTGGTACCCTCTAGAAAACTCCCCCCTAGAGAGGCTAGAAATTTTGTTGCCCTTAAGATGCCCCGGGTGAATGCGGCCCCCTCGGCGGCAACTTGCGTCACGCTCTGCCGAGCCACCTTCTCGGACTCAAGATACTCCTGCACTCCATGCACGCTGAGAGCAGCATTGGCATGGCCTATCCTTCGAGATAGGCTCTCTCCCTCAGGATGGTCTAAAACAGCTCCGAAGCGGTCAATCCGCTCCAGGATAGCCTCGGCATACCCCTCGAGACCTTTGGTATTAGTCTGCTTAATCTCGTTCATTATGCCTCCATGCTATCTCCTTATCGGCAAAATCACGGAAATGTTTCCATCCCTCTCAATCTTTTCAGATGGCGGCGCAATCCAAGACTGTAGCGCTTGGGGGTAGCATGGGCAGGCTCTGGGCGGGCCCCGACAGCCCAGCGCTGGTCAATCCCGCTGGGGTAGAGGAGCGAGCCTTGAGCAGGGCCGTGTGTGTTCGGAGCTCTTTAAAAGCTCAACGTGGCCGAGTGCGCTCACTCTTTTAGCGCGGTATATACCGGGAAGGCGGTGTTTATCGTAGGAGCTTAGCATGCGAGTTATCGGAGACTTCCTTTCGGGAGCCATCACCCCCTTTAGGGCAGTAGCGCTGATCGCGAAAACCCCACGGCTATTTCTTTGGTGTCTCTTGCCGTTCTCTATCTCGGTGCTGGTGTACTTTCTCTTATGGGGGAATGTTCTGGCCCCCCTTCGTGACTCAATCGAGATTGCATTTCAAGGCTGGATCGCTGGGCTCTTGGGGCACAACCAATATTCGACTCTGGGTAGTGCGGCGACCTGGGTGGTGGGAGTAGCGGTTTCGTTACTCTTTTTTGTCACTATGCTCTTCTCCTTCGCCTGGGTGTCAAATCTGGCGGCACTACCCGTCAATGACTTTGTCGCTCAGGCAACGGAGCGAGCGCTGGTGCCATCGCTGCAGCGCCCCTCCGGCGGCACAGGCCTGCGGCACGAACTTCATCTTATCTGGATTGATGCGACCAAAAGCTTCCTATCTTTGGCTGGATTCTTGATATGCCTATCGGTGGGTTGGATTCCGATCGTAAACTTTGCCGCTGTCGTCATAGCATGGATTTTTCTGGCGTATCAGTTCGTTAGCTATCCGCACACTCGCCGTGGCATCGGAGCGCGAGAGGGACTCATAGAGATGCTAAAGTACTTTCCGCTCTCCGTCGGCTTCGGAGCCACAATCGCAATCGGGTTTTCAATCCCGATTATCTCTGTTTTTGTTCCTCCTGTTGCTGTTGTGGGGGGCACTATCTTGTTTTCCAAGATGCGTCGTGCCCCCGAGTAAGCCAAGTGGCAATTACTTCGCAGCTTTGGCAGCCTTCAGCTCCGCATAGGCCTCAAGTGCAGCATCACGGGCGTTGCCGTGATCAACTATCGGCTCTGGATAGCTCTCGCCCAGAGTAATCCCAGCGGTGCGTAACATCTCAACCGGCGCCTCCCATGGACGATGGATCCATTTGTTAGAGAGAGTCGATATCTCTGGCACCCAGCGACGTACATAGTCTCCGTGTGGGTCAAACTTTTCGCCCTGCAAGATCGGGTTGAAAACCCTAAAGTAAGGCGCTGCATCAGCGCCACACCCTGCCACCCATTGCCAGCCAAGTGTGTTGCTTGCAAGATCAGCATCAACAAGGGTATCCCAAAACCAACGCGCCCCTTCCTGCCACGGAATCAAGAGATCCTTGACCAAGAAAGACCCTACAATCATCCGCACCCGGTTGTGCATCCAGCCTGTTGCCCACAGCTCACGCATCCCGGCATCAACGATCGGATATCCAGTCATTCCTTTTTGCCAGGCCCCCAAAAGCTTTCGATCCTTGGCCCACGGGAATTTTAGAAAGTCCTTTCGTAGTGGGACGGTCGGCGTATCCTGGAAATGATACAGGAGATGGTAGGCAAACTCTCGCCAGATGATCTCCTTTACATAGATCTCAACTCCGGCTGGGTATTTCCCCTTGCCAAACCGCGCTCGTACCGCCGCCACCACCTGATTAGGGCTTATCTCTCCGAAATGGAGGTGCGGTGAGAGTCGCGAAGTGCCAGGTTGCGCTGGAAGGTTCCTGCCATCGCCATACTCCGTAATGGCCTGCTCTAGAAATCGTTCAAGATTCCTTTCGGCACCAGCACCTCCCGGGTTCCAATACTCCGGAAAACGGTTAGCCCATGGAACGGTCGGCAGAAGCTCTAAGCTCGGCACCGCCTCTGAGTTTGGCCATTTTGGGGGGTTGGTCAGCGCTCGCGGAGCCGCAAGCGGTTCACTGCCGTATCCTTTCACTGCTAAATTTTTCTGGAATGGTGTGTACACCTGGTAGGGGCTGCCATCAGCCTTACAGCCCTCCCAGGGCTCGCGAAGAAGTGCTGAGTTAAAGCTCTCGACTGCAATCCCATCGCCGCGAAGCTGCTCTTTTATCTTTGCGTCACGCTCCCGGATACCCGGCTCATACCGACGGTTCCACACGACCCGCTTGGCTCCGCACTCCAAGACCAGCTCACGCAGAATAGCCTCGGCACCTCCAGCGCGAACAACGAGCCGCGAGCCGCGCTTGGAGAGCTCTTGGTCTAAAGAGAGCAGGGAGTGATGGAGCCACCACTTAGTAGCTCCACCCGGCGGCCAGTCACCTTCGTCATCAGGGGAGTATATGTACACGGGCACCACTGGCTCTCTTGCGGCAATGGCTGCCTGTAGGGCCGGATTATCAGCCAGTCTTAAGTCGTGCCTAAACCACACCAGGGTTGTCATACGCGAGGAAGTGTATCCCGACTTCCCGTCCAGAGCAAAGGCGCAGAAAGTTTGTTATTTTTGGAACAAGCTATCGTCTTACAATCCGCGCAACGAAAAATCCCTCAATTTCAGCATTCGGCAAGATTCGCACCGCTGCTTTTACCCCTGGGGCGAAGCGCATCGCTTCCCATCCAGGTAGCCCCGAATGCATCGTCAACCCCGGAATCTTAGCAATTGGCTCAACCACCGCATCTCTTGTCTCTTCCAGAAAAGCAGAAAGCACCGCTTCATTCTCCTCCGGAGCAAAGGTGCAGGTGGAGTAGACTAAGGTTCCACCGGATCTAAGTAACCCCCACGCAGAGCGAAGCAGGGCATGCTGTACTGCGGCACGAGAGCGAATGTTTTGTAAGCTCCAGAAACTAAAGGTGCGCTTATCTTTTGCTATAATTCTGGCCTCGGCGCTGCAAGGCGCATCGAGAAGAATCCGATCAAAGCGCTGCGAGTGCAAACCATCGCTAAAAAGCTTGGTGGCATCCCCGCGCTGCAAGGCAAGGAAGGTATCTTCACTCGAAGACACCCCTAACAGATTCATATTATGAGAAAGCCGCTCAAACCTAAGGGTATCAAGCTCACAGGCGAAAAGAGAGCCCTGTCTCTGCATCAATGCTGCAATTTGGCTGGTCTTGCTCCCCGGTGCTGCCGTCATATCCAGCACCCGCTCCCCTGGGCGCGGCGCAAGCACCACCACTGGTACCATACTGGCAAGGCTTTGAAGGTAGATCTGTCCCGTTTTATAAAGCTCGGTCTTGCTGAGCTCACGCTGAGAGCGATTAGTTAAAATGAATCCCTCTCGGCACCAGTTTACTCGTTTCACGGTAAAGCGGTCGCGTTTTAGGCTCTCAAGCGCCGCATCAATAGTGGTTTTAAGGGTATTTACCCGAAATGTGGTGGGACGCTCGATAAAGGTGCGCTCCACCCCACGCGCCAGATCCGGCGGGAAGATCTTAGGAAGACGGGCGAGAAGCTCTGGTGGCAACATGCAGCGAGAGTAGCAAGTTTTACCCTGCTTTTCACCCAGCCCCTGCAAAAAGGCCAGCATCTTGCCTCTACTCCGGCAACTCCTACCCAGGTAAGATACAGAGCGTGGGTGCTATCAAGCATTCAGCGGTTGATGCGGTTTTTTCATCAGAGGGTTTTGTATGCGGTTTTTGCAATCGCGTCAGGTTCGTTGGCTTGGGCCTCTCACCCTTTTTCTCATCATTACCAATTTTCTTGGATGTGCATCGATTCCATCCCAACATACTACTAGACCCTCCTCCTCGTATGCCGAGGTCGCGCGAGTGCTAGACGGCGACACCTTTGAGCTCTCCAACCGACAAAAGGTACGGCTCCTTGGAGTAGATGCCCCCGAGACTCAGCACCACCAGGAAGGTATCCGCGCCTTGGGAGCTGCATCGAAGCAGCATCTTGCAAAGCTGCTTACCGGCAAGACAGTGCGACTTGAGCGGCCAGTGGGCTCGCAGGATCCGTATGGACGCACTCTGGCGTATGTCTATCTCACTGATGGTACACTTATAAATCGCGCCATGATTGAAGACGGCTATGCTATGCCGTATACGAAATATCCCTGCAGCAAAACATCGGAGTTTCTTGAGGCCGCCGCGAATGCGCGCCAAGAACGCCGTGGGCTCTGGCACGAGACAGAGTTCTCAAGAATAGAGCGGTATGAGGTGCGACTCTCTGCTTCAGGAATCTGTCATAAGCCAGGCAACAAAGGGTTTGAACGGCTGAAGCAGTATACCGCCTATCACTCACTGGATGCCTGCCTCAGTGGCGGTGGCCGCTTACCGCGCGGCACGCGAAGCCGCTTGGGATAACAGCATGTAAATAGGCAGCCCAAGCGTAGTCGGATAACAGCGGCGATTTATGCATCAGGAGCTCGCTGCCACGCACGATCTAAAGGGCACGAAATTGCTCCTTGGAGCGCGACCATCTTGGTCGCAATTGCGCGAGGAGCGCGGGCGTCCCGCCCGCAATTGCCTGCAGGTGAAAGATGCAAGTCAAAGCCACGAGTGCACGCATCTTCTGTGTGCAAAAAAAAGGTAGAGTAGGCCGGGGCCGGAGCGCCTAGCGGGAGATACAGCGCCTAGCGGGAGATTTTTTCCTGGGGTGAACGCCCGCTCAGGGCGAGAGGGGCAAAGCCCCTGGGCCAGAGCGCTTAGCGGGAGATACAGCGCTTAGCGG
>JBILUF010000375.1:0-2841 GCA_044371155.1 Bdellovibrionota bacterium | reverse complement strand
AAGAGGGCTGCTGATTCAAATTTTCTTGCCCGCATAAAGATCGAGTTCAAGCTCGACAGTCTTCTTCAGTTCGCTGAGGAGCCCACGGGCTTCGCCTGCTTCTACGCCTAAGAACTCCCACACCTGAGGGAGGGCCTCTTCGTGGCGATGCTGGAATTTGCCAAAGCCGCGCGGATGGCCGAATCCATGCACGTGCGCGATATGGTCTGCGCACCGGATAAGCTGCGGTAGTCGAGGGTGAGTAGGCCGGGTGGTGGGGAATGGATCATGGTGCTGGCGCAGCACCTCAACGACCTCATCCGAGAACCGCCAGCGCTCGCCAATAAGTTGCCCGACCTCGGTATGCACGAATGGAAATATCCTCTCCTCCGCTCTGCAAAACTCCTCGCCGCTAGATTGCACCTGCTCTATCACCTTGGCATAGTCCTGAGTCAGCCGTTGCACAAGCAACAGCTTCCCTAAATCATGCATTAGCCCTGAGAGGAATGCGATATCCTCTTTGCCAGGAAGATACCGACGAGCGAGTTGTCGCGAGATGAGAGCGGTTGCAATATCATTAATCCAGAACTGTGCGCGCGCCGGATTCGAGGAGGGGAATACCTCAGAGAGGGTCGAGGCGTTGAGTAGACAGCGCAGCTCGTTAATACCTATCACATTGACGGAGTCTTCAATCGTGGTCGAACGTTTGCCACGATCAAAAAATACGGAGTTGGCAATTTTGATCACCCGCGCCGCCAGCGATTCATCAGATTCGATCACCTCCACAAAATCGCGCGCCTCAGCGGATGGATCGGTAGAGATTTGAAATGCGCGCTGAGCAGCAGCAGGCATGGTCGGAATAGCGTGAGCGCCGATGGAGCCGATAATAACGCCCTCTATCGTACTAGAGATCTTGGGCATCTTCTGAGGGGTTGTAGGCCCCCGTGACTTGCCAAATAGCTTTTTAAACACGCGCCCCCTTCAAACGAAGTCGCCAACCACCTCCGGGTGTGTCGGATGATCTTGCCTGAATCGAACCTTACTCACAGCGCCTTACTGGCGCACCCGAATTTGTGAGGCATCCTGGGTCTGAAACTCAGGATTGTCCACAGAGAATTCGGAGGAGTTTGAAATCAGGGGATCGTCGACATCGGCATCAACCTCTATATCCCCATCGGATATTCCGGTGACCCCCTCAAGCTCAATCTGAAGCTCTCCCGAGGAGTTCTCGCCAAACCGTGCTTTTGTGAAGTAATACACCAGGTAAACATACCCATCCTTCGATACATTTACCGCTGGACCACTATCGCTCTCATTGTCGTTGACTACTACAACGGATGAGTTAGCAACGTAGCGTAGCCCGTCTGGGAACCTAAGTTTAAGGGCGATGCCGTCAGGGTGCACCTGCGAGATGTCGATTACTAACTTCGTTCGATCTCCGGCATCGATCTCGGACGGTGTGCTGGATATCGCAACTAAGGCAGCGCCACTAAAGGTGTCATCGCTGCCGCCACCACCACCGCCGCCACACCCAATCAGAGTTAAGCAGGCTACCAGGCCGACTGCAAACTTTACTGTTCCCAACTTTGATGGCTGGCACTTTGAGCGGAGATATGAGGTTAAGGATAGCTTGCGCATAAAATGACTCATTAAAACAAAAAATAGTCGACTAAGTGATGCGGAACGGTATTGAAGGCTGCGCACGTTTCCACGTCGAAATCAGTGGTGACTCACCCAAATAGTCATATTCAGATCTTTACCCCTTCGCCTGTAGCTTCATGAACGACCCAGAGATGCACCTTCCGACGCTTTAAACCTCGGAGTGGCTCAAATCGACACTAGCCTTGGCATTCTTACCGAAAGACTGCGGTTGCGAAAGGTGCATTTTGAGGCCAATTTGAGGCTAGAAGTAGGTGATTGCACCCCACCAATCGGACCGGGGTTGTTCGTCCTAGGCCGCATATTTTGCAGTTCAGAGGCTATCTCGTAGTATTCAGGGGGTTGGCGCTGGTGGTGCGGCGCCGCTACTACCGCGAAGGTGCTTGCGCAAGTGCAGCCCGTGCATCCGGAAATACGGCATGACGTGAGTCAAACTCGGTGATGAACTGCGCCAAGTCAAGCGGATGCGGTGGCATAGTTGATGGAGTGCTGCGATAGATATCGAGGCTTCGGTGGTCATCGACATAGACCCGGCCCCAAAAATTATAGCTGCTTTTGAGTAGACTACTTGAGACCCGCACCGGATCGTTAGGGCGTACGGCGATCATAAAATTTTGCGGAGCGGATTGGGTGCGCGGCGTGGGCCAGAGGTACCAGCTGGTTACAAGCTCCTCTTCGTTACTCCCATAGCTGCCCGCTAATGCCTGACTAGAGTAAAGCACTGAAACGGCTTTCCATCCGGAGCGCCGCTGAAAGCCAAAAAAAGGCCCTTGGGTGATACCGCGGGCAAAAAAGGGCTTTGCAAACCAGGGGAGCACCCGTGGGGCAACAAATCGATACTCAATTCGGGGGGTAAGATATGCAGTGGCAAGATACCACCCGCTGAGAGTGATGCTTAGCGCAAAGATGGCGGCACCTAAAGCACAGATAAGTCGTGGAGCTTTCCTGAGTAATGCGCCAAACGCCACCGCGGCTATGATCGCCAGTGGAAGGTGTAGAACATAGAAATGGGTGTTGGGCCGGGCGAATAAAAAACCTAGCACCGCTAAGGGTACTACCACCCAAAGGACGAGCACTCGCTGATACAACGGCGAGGCACGGGAGGATAGAAGTGGAGCCACTAGCACACAGAGCCCAAATGCGCCGGCTGCGGCAAGGGTGCGCGACTGGGCTGGGTGGAGAGATGTTGCGCTGGTTACAATC
>JBILUF010000129.1:0-7068 GCA_044371155.1 Bdellovibrionota bacterium | reverse complement strand
GTCCAGGACCAGCGCGTATGCGTTAGGAATTAATGGTATTTATCTAAATATCAAAGGGAGGGAGAAGGATGGGATTGTCTCCCCTGATAAAGCGGATGAGCTTCGGATTGAGATTGCGAATAAGCTTCGAGAGCTCCGCGATCCAATTAGTGGCGCAAAGGTAGTTAAAGAGGTCTACCATCCGCATCAGATATACTCAGGCCCCTATACGCACCTAGCGCCAGATCTAGTTGTTGGATACTCCAGTGGATATCGCATCTCTGATGAGGCCGTTTTGGGGAAATTTCCTCAAGGACTAATCGGAGATCGAAAGGATAAGTGGTCGGCAGATCATTGCATTGATCCATCATTTGTTCCTGGGATGCTGCTCTCGAATAGAAGGTGGATCAAAAATGATCCAGCTATCTGGGACCTGGCGCCGAGTATATTGGCGCAGTTCGGTATATCACCAGATCCAGCAATGACTGGCAGTGCTATTTTTACTGCCTAAGCTTTTATCTCTTGAGCAAATTTTCTTCGTAGTGACCTCCTCCCCTTGAAATCATCCAGGAACGAGTTAGGTTTTTGATGAAGGAACCTAACGATGAGAAAGCGAAATAGCGAAGAGCAGATAGTGCGCATCCTGAAGGAGGCTGAGGAGGGTGTTTCGACGGTGGAAGCACGGGATCAGCGACGCGACGATCTACAAATGGCTTCAGAAATTCGGAGGGATAGAGGCGTCCGCCCTGTGTAACTAACTGATTAGACCCGTAAATATCTGCAGGGGGATGTTTTTGCCTCGGATTTGGGCCGTAATTTGCTCAAGGTTGCTGCGCATACTAAAATGCCGTTATATGTCGCTCGAACAACCCAAGAATCCGTTTCAGCGTGAGGCCTCTGCAGCACACGGCCTTGACCTAGCAAGTATCCGCGAGCTTTCTGTAAATCCCAAAGATCCAATGAGCATAGTGCTCTTGCATTATGGATTTAAGGCGTTTGCTCATGCTGTGCTGGCGCATGAAGCACTCACGGTAATTGAAAGTGGTAGCCGGGATCTATCGCGGATTGAGCGTCGATTTCTCCTTAAGGAGCCGCTATCTTTCATGCTCAGTGGCGTTGCGGAAGCCGGTTTTGTCGTACCAAAGGCCGCTTTGAAGATATCAGGCCAGATCTCGCCGAGTGCCAAGAGGTCACCAGCTCGAGTGGAGTTGTGTGCTGCGAGTTTGCTTAAGCCTCTACTCAACCCGTCAGCAGCCAACGTCTCGGGCTCAATTACACCCGCTGCGGCGACGTTGCCGCCGAATTTTTTAAAGCTCACCTGGTCAAAAAATGATCTGCTAGATCGTGCCAAGATGGGGGCTGCGTTTAGAGCGGCCGAGTTACTCTTTAACCGCAGTCTAGCGCGATTTAAGCAGCACGAGGATCATGATTCCTTTTCAAATGGCGCGCTCAGTGAGCTAGCAGCATATCTGGCTGTGCAGATGGAGGAGCTCTCCAAAGGGCCCAAGCGGCAGGTATCGCTTGGGATGGGGAGTAATTTCCTGCTTGCGCTGCGCCCTGGATTTAAGGAGCTGAGCCTGCCTCCTATAAAGATCCCTGATTTCTCAGACGCGCATTTGGCACCACCTCCGCAGGAACCTCCACCATCAGCTCCCCCACCAACATCACTCGGAACGGGGCGAACGATGGGAGGTGCCACATCCTGGGCGGATGCTTTCGCAGCGCTGCAGCGGAGGATTGGAAGTGATGCTGGGGCTGATTCGCACCAGTTGCCACGGAAGGGGAAGCTACAGCTGAAACAATCTCTCTCGAAGGGGGAGTTTAAGTCGCTTGAGCAACTAGAGAATTTGGAGGTAAGGCTCTGCCACCCCGATGTGGCCAAGCGAGTTGATGCTCGGGCGGAGCTTCTGGCCTGCGATACTTCGCATTCGCCGCGGGTGGAGGCAGAGGTCATCCGTCTGAACCGAATAGTCGCTCGGGTCGATCGCGAGGAGTCGTCGCTACAGCTAGTGCGGATGCTTCTTGAGGACGGCAAGTTTGGCGCAGCGCGAAGCAAGCTTGAGGTGCTACTCTCGCGGCCGGCACAGCCCGAGGCGGATGAGTCAGAGCTCCGCACTCGCTATGGGTTGTTGTATCTCCGTGCGGATGCCGAGCGCCTGGCTGGGCTGCTGAGCGAGGTGCTCACTTCGTCTGAAGTGGTTGAAGCCCCGACTATGGTATGGCCCAGCGCGGATGGCTCGATGCCTCTGTACGCAGCGCTGCAGATGGCCTTCTGGCGGGGTGCTGAGGCTGAGGTGTTTACCGACAAGGGACACCGTCTCTTTGGGCGTTTGGGTTGTTATATGAGCCAAGAGCCTGAGCTGGTCCAAAGGATCCCAGAGTTTCTCCTGGTCTTCTCTGAGTCAGCGCACCCCTCTCGACTGATTTATGATGTGGATTTTAGTCGGTACTATATTGGCGCCGATGAGTTGAAAAACTTAGATAAGATCACCGAGGGTTTATTGGCTGGGCTTGAGAGGTACGGGGATCCGAAGAAAAGCGATGAGCGGATGCGACATGAAGCAGAGCGCTTTACCTTTCGGGTGCCTTTAGACTCTGTGACTAAGATTAAGTTTTACGTTTATAAGGGGCCCACCCCGCAGGAGGTGCGGGCAGAGATCGATCGTCGGGTCAAGGCGGAGGCATCCTTGAGGACTAAAGAGGCCAAAGGGGCCGAAGAAGCGAGGGGTAAAGCTAGCGAGGGTGAGGGCGCCAAGCAGGAAGAGCCTTAGCGGCATCCTAAGCCTGGGGAATGTCTGGTTCCGCTCCCCGCGGGCTGCGGGGTGACACAGCACAAGCTACTGCACAATAGTTATTGCACAGTAGTTAATGTATCGCCTGTTCGAGGAATATCTTCTCTGGCACTGCGATAAAGCCTGGGTTGGTAAATCGCTTCATCTCATTTAACAATCGCATAAAGACGCTGAAGGTGGTGAGCGCCTCTACTGTTCCATCATGGCGGCGCACTCGTAGAGCTGCGTTTAGATCTTTCTCAAGGTTCACTGATGCTTCCCCAACCTCTAGCAGGTAGTATTTGGGATCCAGACCCCGCTGCTCTATCAGAGTAAGTAACTCTTGTCGCTGCTCTGGGGTGTTTGCAAAGTGCCTAAACGGCTCGCGCCGCAGTACACGCCCGCTTAGTTCCTGCACGATCGGGTCATTCGATTTGCTCCACTGAGACACATGATATTGCCACCAGCTCTCATTCATATTCAGCATCGTAGCTACTGATAGATCCGCTCCCGTCTTGGCGCTGAGCACTGCCTGCATCGTTTCATCTGCAAATTCGAGACTGCCTGCGGCAAAGAGCTCTCGAGCACGCCGACCCACGAGTTCATGCAGTTTTTCGCCGATCCGAGTAGTGGGGTGCTGATACACGTTACGGTACATGTCGGCGCGGGCGCTAAAAAACGCTTCGAGGGCGGAGACTCCACTGGCGCCGATGAGTAGCTCGCCATCTTTTGAAATCTCAAGATTCTTCTTTATGATCGGCAATTCATACTCCCCGTACCCCACACCGAGCAGCTTGCTGTCACGTGGCACCCAGTCACCACGATCCGTGTTCCACCCTCCGCCGGTGATAAGCTGCCAGGTCCATTTCGGTACAGACGCATCCTCACTCACCACTCTGTTCAGCATATCAGGACCTTGGGTGCCCAGGGTGTTTTGTAAGACATATTGGAGATACGGGTCATCGCGTAGGATGCGGTGCGACATCTCCTCATGGGTATCTGGCTGGCCGTTAAACCACACCCGTTGTGCAACGTGGGATCCGGGCGCGATGTGGCCGAGGTCATGAGTCATGGCAAATGCAACACAGACAGGACCCCAGGCATCTATCTGCTCCTGGACATCCGCTGTCGAGCGGGCGCGGAGAGCATCAAGAATTTGAGCCGTAAGATATGCAGAGCCTACTACATGACCAAAACGGGAATGGCAGCCATCTGGATATGCCCATGAGGCGGCAGAGAGCTGGCTAACATATTTCATCCGCTGAATAGCCGGAGTATCAATGAGGTCAATGATAACCTTATGAAGCTTATTGCTGGGGTTAAGCTCAATACCGTCCCGATCCATTACAGAGCGAATCAGCATCGGGCTTGTTGGGCTCTTATTAGCAAAATTTTGGTAGGCTGCATGGGCCTCCGCGCGTAGTGCTGCGCTGGCGGCCGTCAATAAGAAGGGGCTAGCTTCCGTCGAATTTGGCTGGAACCTGGGAGTGCCATGGGGAGATGCTGAGTTATCTGGAGATGGGGAAGATGACATCGGGGCCTTTTAATCACTGAGTTTTGGAGACAATACGGCTGGCCCCGATCCTAGTCAAAATCGGCACTGCCCAGCTAAAGCGGGAGAGTGCGGATGGTTAACATACTGAAAATGCTTGAATTTCCAAGATGCAAGGCTACTGTCCTGCAATTTCTTAATAGTATCGCTGCCTGGGGGCCGCTCTTTACCAAATTTCCGTTTTATGGTTAGTTACGGGGCCTCTCCGGCCTCTGTGAACGAGTTTCACAAAATGCAGCTCAATAGGCGCAGGTAGTTAGGGCTGTTCGCAAAAAGATCCCTCTCTTAGGGTTCTTGTGCGCGTTGCAAGCTATTTGGAGTGATTCGACCTGAAGGTAATGATTGCCACTGGTCGATTGTGCGGTCGATTGTGAGCTTGGGCTGAGGGGAAGCCAGATTTATATGTCGCTCTGTTTGGGGCGCGCTGTTTGTTCTGTTCAAGTATGAACAGAGATAACGAGGGAGTAAAGGAACGTGGAAGAGTTTACGCTAGAGTTTGAAGCCCGAGCTGAGAGAGGAAGTGCAGCGAATCGTCGGTTCCGCAGGCAGGGTTTTATCCCCACTGTGATCTACTCGCACGGCGAGCAGAATGTTCCAGCCTTGTTGCAGGCTAAGCAGTTTCTACATCTTGCTGAGCGTTCGACCTCATCACAGGTGTTCACCCTCAAGAGTAAGGATGGCAAGGTCTTCAATGATCGCCCCGCTATCGTTAAAGAGATTCAGATCGATCACCTCAAGGGTCGAGTGATGCACGTAGACTTCTTGGTTCTCAAAGAGAACGAGGAGATAACTATCCGAGTTCCTCTGCAGTTTGTCGGCGATGCCATTGGTGTGAAAGATCAAGGTGGTGTGCTTTCGATAGCTGCCCATGAAATTGCAGTGCGCTGCTTGCCGCGCGCAATTCCACGTATCGTAAAGGTAGAGGTTGCAGACCTCAAGATCGGCGCCACTATCCATGCTGAGGAGCTAGTGCTTCCAGAGGGTGTGCGTCTTGATGGAAATCCAGGAGAGACGATTGTGAGTGTGGTTGTTCCGAAGTCAGCAGCCGAAGAGGCTCCAGCAGCAGCTGCTGGTGAGGCAGCAGCTGGCGCCGAGGGCGCGGCGGCTCCTGCGGCTGAGGGTGCAGCGGCTGAGGGTGCCGATAAGGGCGCAGCGAAAGCCAAGAAGTAAGGTCTGGAGTGTCTAGGTAGGGGCCATAGTGCTTGGCTAATCCCGGAGGAAAACAGGTCCGCTTCATTGCAGGGCTGGGGAATCCGGGGGCGGAATACGAACGCACCAGACACAATATAGGTTTTATGCTGCTTGATGCGCTGTTGGCCCGAAGCGGGACAGCAGGCGGATGGCGCGAAAAAGAGGGAGCTCAAACGGCCGAGGTAGTTTTTGAAGGCCAGCGGGTAACTCTGGTAAAGCCGCTTCAGTTTATGAACTTAAGCGGCGGGCCGATTGCTCGGTTGATGCAGTTTGTGAAAGCAGACTCCAGCGAGCTGATAGTAGCGCACGACGATATTGACCTGCCGTTTGGATCGCTTCGTATCCGTCCGGAAGGTGGTGACGGCGGGCACCGCGGGATACGGTCGACTATCTCCTCGTTGGGTCGGGATGATTTCATCCGACTCAAGATGGGGGTAGGCAGGCCTGAGCGCGGCGAGGTTAAGGATTGGGTGTTGGAGCGGTTTTCAAAGCAGGAGAGCGCGGGAATGGAGGAGTTCCTCCAGAGGAGTGAGGATGCGCTGCGACTGATGTGCCGAGAAGGAGTAAAGGCTGCACAGAATAAGTTTAATGTGCGCAAGGCGAGCCCAGTAGAGCCGGGATGATTTAGTTAAGAGGCCAAAGGCCGCACGAGTTTGAGGAATAGGTATTTGTAGGCTAGTGGAGCGTTATGAGAAAGTACGAGACCGTGGTCATCTTTAGTCAGAATCTAAATGACCAGGAGTTAAAAGACGAAGTCACCAAGTTTCAGACATTCATCGAGACTAACGGGGGAACAATCGTCGGCATCGAGAGCTGGGGCAAGCGAGAGCTGGCTTACCTGATCAAGAAGCAGCGTTTTGGTAGCTACATCTGCTTCCGTTTTGACACAGCAAATCACGATCTGCTTGGGAAGTTGCTAGGGCTATTAAATATCACTGAGTCGGTCCTCTATTCGCAGGGCCACCGGTTGAGTGACCGTGTGCGGAAGGTCAAGACTAACCCACATCGGAAGCCTTCGGGTGAGTTCGAGCTTCAGATCGGAGAGGATACATACTAATAACGGTTCGGTTTTGAATTCCCTAGTCGAGAGAGGCAGGGAAGAGGAGATAAAGAATGGAAGTTATTCTGCAGTCTGATTTCCCCACCCTTGGTTATGTTGGGGATCGGGTGAATGTAGCCAACGGGTACGCCCGCAACTTTTTGATTCCACGTGGTATTGCGGTGGAGGCATCTTCCCGCAATGAGCGGCAGATCAAGCATCTGCTGAGCTCTATCAATGTGAAGAAGGCCCGTTTGCGCGGCGAAGCTGAGGAGCTTGCAAAGCGACTAGAGGCCGTGACTCTTGAGTTCAAACTCAAAGTCGGAGAGGGCGGAAAAACCTTCGGCTCCATTACGACCAAGGACTTAGAGGCTGCCCTCAAGGCCAAGGGGTTCGATATTCTTAGGAAGCAAATTCGCCAGACAGAGCCGTTCAAGAAGGCGGGCGAGTACAAGGTGCAGATTAAACTCCACTCAGAGGTGGCAGCCACCGTTGGAGTGAAGCTGGCATTGGAAGGCCTTGTCGAGAAGAAAGAA
>JBILUF010000128.1:0-7069 GCA_044371155.1 Bdellovibrionota bacterium | reverse complement strand
AGGCCCGCACGGCAGGGTGAGGGGAGTCCTGAGCGCAGGGGAGGCCAGTATCGGGGCTCAAGCAACGGCCGCACCGAGGGACGTGACCAACGTGGCGGTGGACGTCCTAGCCGCCCAGGCGGGCGATTCAGAGGTGGCAGCTCCAGAGGTGGTACCGGAGGTGGTAACGGTCGCGGCGGGAAACCGTTTCGTCCACGCACCCCGCGTTCTGAGTAGCAGCTCGGCTCCGTAGTTTCATACAGATCCGAAACAGCTCGGCACCCCAGCTACTCGAGTAATCGAGTAGCTGGGGTGGGCCGTTTTTAGCTGTGGTTGACCGGCCGCAGTAACTCTTTTACCCTTACTCATCCAGCAGGAACTATATGCTCGATGCAGCGCAACAAAAACGAGTGTTAAATGCCCGCGATTCGCGGCGCACATTTGCTATTATCAGCCATCCCGATGCTGGCAAAACCACCCTCACCGAGAAGCTCTTGCTTTACTCTGGCATGATTCGCACCGCCGGTATGGTGCGGGCCCGCAAAGGCGGCAAGGCTACCAGCTCAGACTGGATGGCGCTGGAGCAGGAACGCGGAATCTCCATATCGGCCTCCGCGATGCAGTTCCCGTACAAGGACTGGACCGTTAATGTGCTTGATACCCCGGGCCATCAGGATTTTAGCGAGGATACCTACCGCACACTAACGGCCGCTGATAGTGCCGTGATGGTGCTGGATGCAGCTAAAGGGGTAGAGACCCAGACCCGCAAGCTCTTTGCGGTCTGCCGGATGCGTGGAGTGCCGATTCTGACCTTTATCAACAAAATGGATCTGCCCACTAAGGAGCCACTCGATCTGCTGCAAGAGGTTGAGGATGTGCTCAAGATCCATGCAAGCCCAATCAATTGGCCGATCGGCTCAGGGCAGCGTTTCAAGGGGGTAGTGTATCCCGGCAGCCGCGAGGCGATACTATTCGCCCGTTCTGAGGTCGGTGGGGCGGGACGGGCCGGCATCGAGCGGGTAAAGCTGGATGATGTAATTGCACGCAAGATCCTTGATGATGATGAGCTTGCAAAGTTGCAAGACGACCTAGAGCTTTTAGAGGCCGCAGGCAATCCCTACGATCACCAGAAATTCCTGCAGGGACAGGTGACCCCGGTGTTTTTTGGCTCAGCCCTTACAAACTTTGGCGTTGAGCCTTTTTTTGATGATTTTGTGCGACTGGCACCGCCGCCGCACCCGTATGAGGCCACTTCGGTCGCTTCCGCAGAGAAGATTCAGGTAGATCCCGTGGGCACCAACTTCTCTGGGTATGTTTTTAAGATTCAGGCCAATATGAACCCGCGACATCGGGATAGCATGGCCTTCTTGCGGATATGCTCCGGTGAGTTCACCCGTGATATGACAGTGCGGCATCACCGTTCTGACAAGGAAGTGCGGCTATCGCGTTCTTACAGCATGGTGGCACAGGATCGTAACACCGTGGAACATGCCTATCCGGGGGACATCGTTGGGGTGATTAACCCAGGGGTGTTTGCAATCGGTGATACGGTGTCGATTGATGGCGGATTTAACTTTAAGCCGATGCCGCAGTTCCCGCCCGAGGTCGTGGCCCAGCTTCGTCCGCTTGATGTGCTCCGTCACAAATCATTCGAGAAAGGGGTGATGCAGCTTGCCCATGAGGGGGCGGTGCAGATCCTGCGCTCGTGGAAGAATCCAGAGAGCTCGCCGTATGTGGCCGCGGTGGGGAAGCTTCAATTCGAGGTGCTGCAGTATCGGCTCAAAGATGAGTACGGGGTGGATACCGCCATTGACCTGTTACCATACCGCTACAGCGCATACGTAGTGGGGGACCCCGCCACCTTAAAGCGCCCGCAGAGCTCGCTTTTGGCTCTTGATGCGCTTAATCGGGTGGTGATTCTGTTTAGCGCCGAATGGGAAAAACAGTACACCCGTGAGCAAAACCAGAGTCATCAGATCCTAGATTTTTCAAATGCCTAAGGCTGTTCTCCGGGGGGCTTTTGAGCACCCTTCAAGCTGCCAGTCTTGAGTAGATACCGCATTTCTTGGGGCTTTTTCGGGGGACATATAGGCTATGCCAGGGCGCTTAAAGAGGGTGACTACCGTTGTGTGTATGGTATCCTCCCCAAATTGGGCTGATGCCAAGAGAGAGTCGCATGGGTCAAGAGGACACTGGAAACACTGAAGCAAAGCGAGCCGAGCTCATAGCTCAGATGAGAGCGCTTGAAGCGGAGATTAAACTCATTGCCCAGCGGCTGGTTGCGCATGAAGGGACCCCGAATTTTTTTAAAGGTCATCCTGTCGTTAAGGAGATAGTAAAATGAGAGATGTACAGCAGCAGATAGTAGACAAGTTGCATTGCAGGGATCTGTTGAACCAGACGCCGGGCCTCGATAATGCTGCGTTAGATCGGAATGCTCTCATGAGAGTGGCGCAGGCTGAAGATATTCTCGGTATTGCGGCAAAGGATGATGCAGCTCTCGACGTTCGCAGAGAGACTGCCCTTAAAGCGCTTGATGCGGTGGTGGCTGCATCCAAAGAGTACAAGGGCCAGGGCACGATGACTATAGGGGAGGTGAAGGATAAAGTTTTGGCGCTTTCTCACGCCCGCGATACCCTCCTTAAGCTCGAGGCGGCCATCCTTGGTGGCTCCACGTATGGCAGCCATCTGTAGGGCGAATCGCCGTACAGTAGAGCTTTCCCGATAGAGCCCCTTTTTTACCGCTGTTCTATCGAAATCCGCAGCGACTAAGCTCGCTTGAGTCTCCTGACCGTAGTCATAACTGGCTGGAAACGATACGGAAAATAATCAGAAGCACAAAGGTGCCAGGCGCAGATGAGGAAGAGCGATAGCAAGGAGGAGCCTTTTCGGGGTATCTTCCTTCGCGGTGCGGGGGAGCTAGTTATGGGTCAGGTAGTCAGTAGTCATTTTATCAAACAGCTAGGCGCTTTGAGGATAGTCCGATTAGCAAAGGTATCGTTGCTGCTTGGGGCGTTGCTACTGGGTGGTATCCTTCCGTCGGTCGGTGAGGCCGCTCCGATGCCTCGCAATCAGACCAAGGCCTTGCGCTGTCAGAAGCTAGAGCTACGGGTGGGGCAGTGTGCTAAGGCCAAGCGGCCGTCCCGTCGGGTTAAAAAGAATTGCCACACCGCTAAGCGTAAATTCAAGTCTCAGTGTTATTCGGGTTCGGTATGTGGACAGCCTCCAATGCCTGAGTGCCCCGATGGTTTAGTGTGCACCACGGTGATGCCGGCTGTTAAGTCATACGAATCGATGGCGAGGCTCAAGGGTGAGGGCGCACATTTTCTATACTACGGCGTGTGTCTTAATTAGCCTTCATAGCTTTAGCTAAAGCGCGGCTCGATGCGCGTGCGGCGATCGGGAGCCAAAAGTCTCTTAAGCAGAAAATCTCTAAAAAGAATCGCAAAAAAGAATCTCTAAAAAGAATTGCTGTAAGTAAGCAGACAGACAGCAGCCGCCTAAAGCCTATGTCTTAAGCGCTCTCCAGCAGGCCTCGGCGAGCTCATCAGCGACTTTGCTTGGGGGTTGTTCGTTAAATCCCTCCAACCAGTCCCGCACATACCCAAGGGGGATCCCAAAGAGGAGGCTCCAGATAAGATTTGCAGTCAGTTTGCGAATCTTGCCCTCTCTGATTCCGGTCTTGATTGCACGCGTTAACACCCGGCCAAGGGGATCGAATCCAACTGTCGTTGGGTGCTTGATCACTCCGGTCATAAACTCGTTGTGGCGGCAGAGCCAGATATACTTTGAGAGTTGTTGATTGACCTCTGAGAACTGTAAAAACGATTTCACGGCGGTCTTGATGACCTTCTCCGAATCTGTGGCTGTTCCAATCGAGGACTGTAATGCGCGGCGGAATGCCCCCATGCCTTCTTGATACAGAGCGCTGGCTACCTCTTCTTTGTTCTTAAAGTTGTGGTAGATCGACCCCACGCTGCATTTGCTCTCTCGGCTCAGATCCGGAACGTTGGTATTAAAGTACCCTTGCTCCACGAAGAGCTTGAGCGCGGCGGCCAAGATTCGCTCCCTCGGCCCAAACGCCGAAAGGTCTACCGCTGGTCGCTGGGCTTTCTCTGAGGGCTGGGGCTCTGCTTTGCCGCCTGCTTTAGGGTCTGTGGTCATAGCCCTTAGAATTATAGCGCTACCGGCTAAAGGTCAACACGCGAACTGTGCCCACGGCCCAGGGCGTGCCTGGGCCGACTTACGGCGTAGTCACGGAAGTTATAGCGATATCAGACCGGTCTGAATCGCAATCTTTACCAGCTCGGCATTGGTCTTGACCGTTAGCTTCTTAAGGATATTGCTGCGATGGGTGTCGACCGTACGGGTGCTGATGTGGAGCATCTTCGCGATAGAGCGATTGGGATGTCCCTCGGCAATCAACTTAAGGATCTCGACCTCCCGATTGGTCAGCACCGAAATCGTGTTTTCATTCACACCGTGCTCCTCAGCGCCGTTTGAAAAGATCGCTGAGGTGACAGACGGACTAAGATACGTATTGCCCGCAAGGATAGATGAGATCGCAAATTCAAGCTCTTCGATACCCGCGTTTTTTGGGACATATCCCTTCGCGCCTGCCTTCATCGCTGCGCGCACAGTGCGTTCGCCTTGATCGGCGGAGAGCATCAGCACTGGAGGGCCGCCAGCTGAGGCACCTAGTTTCTGAAGCGCGGCGAGCCCGTCTACTTTTGGCATCGACATATCCATGATGACAACATCTGCGGTGCGCTGCTGGAGTAGAGAGAGCAGCTCCTCGCCGTCTTTGGCTTGCGCCACCACCTGGTACTTCCCTTTGGATTGAAGCATCTCGCAGAGAGCCTCACGAAGCACGGTGTGATCGTCGGCGATGATAAGATTTACCATACAGAACCCTTTGAAATTAGACTAAGGTCTAAAGCAGACCCGAACCTGTAGAGTCACAGGGGGTATACGACATCTTCGTAGAAAATCTTGAGTATTTAGCGCCGTTCTCCTTGTCGGGACTAAGGAAAGAGCCGAGAGCCTGGGAAAAAAGGGGGTAATTCAACCCCTTACCAAGGGCTATACACTAGGTATCAAGCCGGGATTACAGGCTGGCTGCCCGTTAATCGTTCTGAGATGAATTGAGGTACACCTGCTCCTTTGAGGCGGCTTCAAAGGAGGCCCGCTGGCTCTTCTGGCGTAAATCATCGATAAGTTTTGCTAGCTCGTGAGGAGCCCGCACTCCGCACAGGATAATTTCTGGCCCTTCCTGCGCGGCTGTCGCAATTGCGACATCACCATAATCGAGAATACGACCAAGTATCCCCTGAGAGACCGTGATTGCCCGCAGATCGATACCGCGTACCGAGGGGGTGGCAAGTCGCAGTGAGATTCGACCCTGATAGTGAGTGATCTTATCTCGACCAATAATATACAGATCGTTGTAGTAGCGCCTCAGCAGCTCAAGCACCACCCCAATTGGGGCAAGGGTGAGGAGCCGCACAATCGGGCTTAAGCTAAAGTCATCCGAGGCCACCCCAGCGGCATGCCATGCCAAGGCGATAATGCCAATCACCATGCCAGCCAATACTATGAGCAGTCCAGCGCTTGAGCGCAGGGAGCGATGAAGCAGCAAAAGCTTCGATTTAGTCGGTCTAGTGAGTAGCTCCTCAAGCGGGGGATAAAATCCCATAGTGATACGTTTCCAACAGCAATCCTTGTGTCATCAGCACTATAGCAGGCGATCTATCTCTCGCCTACCCACGCCGTAAAGGGACCGCTCCAGGGTTTAAAGGATCCGGATTGCAGCTGTTGCCAACCGCAGCGGGTCATGACCAGGTCGGCAAGCCATTTGCACTACATGGTGTGAGGCGTTGCAGTTTTACGCCAGACCTTCGTGATTTAAGGCAGTTAGCTCTCCTGATGCGACAGGGTTTCGTCAGGAGCGTGGGTTTCGCTGTTAGGAATTTGACACCGTAGCGCTCTCTTTGGTGAGGTTTTATGGATACGTTTCAGCTCTGTAAGCTGGCCACAGATGTGGCGTTGATACTCTCGGTGCTCTACCTCAGTGCGCGGTTTATCCGCTCGCACCAGAGCTCAGTTGATACCCGGGAGCTACGAGATCTAGAGATAGTGCTTAAAAATCTGCTGAAAGATGCAGATGTCGCCAGCCGAGCTCTTTCCGAGTCCCTAACCCGTCGTCAGCAGAGTCTGGAGCGGGTACTGTCCGAGCTCGATGGGGGTGAGCGTCGGGTAGCAACGGCGGTCCGATCAGCTGAAGAGATCTCCGCGCGACTTAATCGCACAATGGCAGATTCGCGTGCCATCCAGCCGCAGAGTAACGAGGGAGTGACGAGCGCAGATAGCCAGGAATATCGCTCACCTCCGACCCCGAGCCCTAGGAAGCCAGCTCCTTCGCGGCGCTCAGAGGTGCCGCTCTCTCAGCAGATTGAGGTAGCGTCCGAGGATGCCGAATGGGTGGAGCCACCAAGTTTCGAGGAGAATGGCTCGAGGATGGGGCGCGGAGCAGCGCCAGTTGTGCGCCGCCCGCTCCCTAGCGCGGCACCAGATGACCTAGAGCAACCTCGGCGCACTGGAGCCGCAGCCTACCGCTCTGTTGCCAGTCGACCTGCCCCATCAGAGACGGAGACAAGATCCCAATCCTCATCCTCGAACCCTCAGTACAACGTATTTGGCGAGCGGATGGAGATGCAGCGCTCTCCGGAGTCCTCATCGTCTAGCCGACGGGAGCAACTGCCCCGCCAGCCACTTGCTGATGAGGTTGAAGTTGAGCGGTTAGCACCACCTCGTGCTGCCAACCCGACACCTCGGCCCAATCGTCAACGGGAGCGAGCAGATATTCAGGATATATACGAGTCAGCAGAGAGGCTTCTGATAGCTGGAGAGGATATTGAGACTGTGGCCGCAGCGACCAGGCTGCCGCTCGATGAGGTCCGTCGACTCTCGCAGATCGTTGTCGGGCTTGAGAATGTGCAGTCACTTAGCCACGAGAAGAGCGCAGAGACCATGAGCGCAGCTCCGGCTGGGACGAGCTCGGCTCCGGTTGACCCTACGACGGATCCCCGTC
>JBILUF010000126.1:0-7073 GCA_044371155.1 Bdellovibrionota bacterium | reverse complement strand
ATCTCTAAGTTTTCTGGATCTGCCCCAGCTTCACAGACCAAGATTGGTTGATAAAGGCTCTTGCTCGCGTTTAAAAGATCCTCAAATCGCTGTAGCACCCGCACAAAGAATTGGCGGTCGCGTAGGACCTTCGGAATTTGGTTCGAGAGCGCTCCGCCAAAATTGACGATGATGACCTCGCGAGTGGTCGGCGCTTTGTTTGCCTCTGACATAAGTGCTTAGAGACCTAGGCAGTTGTTTGCGTGAGCCCGGTTGAAGAGTTCCCCTATACAGAATCTTGTTCGGCTTATTTGCGCTAGGGCTAAATGCCCAAGGGGCAGAAAAATGGCGGTAGTCCGTAATTTCCCTGAACTCCTGACAGGTTGTTCAGGGAATCTTGTGGCGTGGTCTGGGTAAAGCTCGTATTGGCTTACATAACCCATTGATATAAATGCGTAAATTAGCGCTCCTTTTTAGCCTGAGTGTGACTGCGATGGTGAAGTACTGGAGGCTCTTGTCAGCGCGGCAGTGGGCACCCACCTAAGACTCCCTTGGTCTTGGTAGATATTTGGATTGATTGATAAAAAAAGAACAGGGCAGGCGTCTTTTAAGGCTTTAAAAGGGGGGACAAGAGGGAGAAAAAAGGGTATAAAACACAAGTTACAAACCAACCGAGACGACAAAAAAGATTCAGTGTTTTCATGTATTTAGCTGGTCAAGCCCGAGTGATGCCAGCCCAGGGAAAAAGTTATGGATGCTCTATCAGCGCTTACCGAGGTCAAGATCGAAGAAGAGATGCGCCAGTCGTATCTGGACTACGCGATGAGTGTCATCATCGGCCGTGCCCTGCCAGATGTCCGTGATGGTCTAAAGCCGGTACAGCGGCGCGTCCTCTACGCAATGTTCTCGGAGGGGCTAGCCTCAGATAAGAAGCACTCTAAGTGCGCCGGTGTCGTCGGCGAGGTGCTGAAAAGATTCCATCCTCACGGCGATATGCCGGTTTATGAAGCGCTCGTGCGGTTGGCACAGCCCTGGACCCTTCGATATCCACTCGTAGACGGACAGGGTAACTTTGGCTCGATCGACGGTGACCCACCAGCAGCCTACCGCTACACCGAGTCGCGGATGACGGCATTAGCCGAGGAGCTGCTTAAGGATATCGAGAAGGACACCGTTGATTTCATCCCCAACTTCGATGGATCTACCGATGAGCCAGTGGTGCTGCCATCTGTGGTGCCGAATCTTTTGGTGAACGGATCAGATGGTATCGCAGTAGGAATGGCTACTCATATTCCTCCTCACAATCTTCGGGAGGTGGTGAGTGCCGCGATAGCGCTGATTCAAAATCCGCAAATCGGTCTGCCGGAGTTGATGCAGCATGTGCCGGGCCCTGATTTTCCTACGGGCGGAATAATTTATGGGCGTGATGGGATTGTAAGTGCTTATGCCACCGGTAGAGGTGTGGTGCAGGTGCGCGGCAAGACCCATATGGAGACTCTCAAGGGACGCTCGCGCGAGGTTGAGGCGATCATTATCACCGAGATTCCGTTTCAGCTTAACAAGACCCGTCTCCTTGAGCGGATCGCGGAGCTTGTAAACGACAAGGCAATCGAAGGTATCAGCGATATCCGTGACGAATCCGATCGTTCTGGGATGCGGATCGTTCTGGAGCTTAAGCGCGACGCTACTGCCGAGGTGGTGCTCAATCAGCTCTTTAAGCTTACTCCGCTGCAAGGCTCATTCGGAATTATTAACTTAGCTATTGTTGATGGCAAGCCGGTTACCTGTACCCTTGCTGAGCTCCTGTCGCACTTTGTTGACCACCGACGTGAAGTGGTGACTCGGCGCACGCAGTTTGAGCTGCGCAAGGCTGAGGAGCGGATGCATCTCTTGGAAGGGTTCAAGATTGCGTTGCTCAATCTTGATGCGGTCATCCAGTTGATTAAATCCTCGCCGACTCCGGCCGAGGCTCGCGCTGGATTGGTGGCTGCCTATAATCTTTCAGAGATCCAGGCTCAGGCGATCTTAGACCTGCGCTTGCAGAAGCTCACGGGCATGGAGCGTTTGGCAATTGAGCAGGAGCATGCTGAGCTTGCTAAGGAGATCGAGCGACTCCGCGATATTCTGGCTGACGCAATGCGGGTAGATGAGATAATAGTCACCGAGCTTTCTGATGTGCGTGAGCGCTTTGGAGATGAGCGACGTACAGAGATCACCGGCCAGTGTGTTGAGTTTTCTGCCGAGGATCTGATCGAAGATGAGGAGATGGTGGTGACGGTTAGTCACGAGGGGTATGTAAAGCGTACTCCAGCATCGCAGTACCGCGCCCAGCGTCGTGGCGGCAAGGGTATTACGGGAGCTGCCCAGAAGGAGTCTGATTTCGTTGAACACCTTTTCGTAGCATCCTCATTGGCTGATGTGATGGTGTTTACCGATAAAGGCCGGATGTACTGGCTTAAGGTGTATGAGGTTCCTGAAGCGGGCAGGGCTGCCCGTGGGCGTGCGCTAGTGAATCTTTTAAACCTTAAAGATGCGGCTGAAGGAATCACAGCGATCTTGCCGGTGCGCACTATCGATGAGAACAAGTTTGTGGTGATGGCCACAAAGCAGGGGGTGATTAAGAAAGTTGAGCTACAAGACTTCACTAAGTCGCGACGCAACGGAATTATCGCCTGCACCTTAAAGGAGAACGACTCGCTCATCGGTGTTGGTATTTCAAGTGGCTCTGATGATGTGCTGTTGGGCACCAAAGATGGCATGTCTATTCGATTCAACGAGGATGAGGTGCGTGCAATGGGCCGAGGAGCGGCGGGTGTGCGCGGAATCCGGCTCGAAGGTGCTGACGAAGTAGTAGGAATGTCGATTGTGCCGCGAGGCGTTGAAGCTTCTGGTGAAGCCACAGAGGCTACTGAGGCTCCAGCGAGTGACGGAGGGCGTACCCTACTCACGGTCTGTGTTAATGGCTATGGGAAACGCACAGCGATCTCCGACTACCGCATTCAGGGGCGAGGCGGAAAAGGGATAATTGATATCCAGACCGATGAGCGCAACGGATCCGTGGTTACCGTCTGTGGTGTCTCGGATGAGAGTCAGCTAATGCTTATAACCTCCTCGGGTAAAATTATCCGCTTTAAGGCTAAGGATCTTTCAATCATCGGCAGGAACACCAAAGGCGTGAGACTTATTGACCTCGAGGGAGAGGAGAAGGTTCTTGCGGTGGCGCATCTCGCCGAGAAGGAAGAGGAGTAACGTCATAGGGGTCGAAGGGGAGGCTGCCTCGAGATGCTCTGAGCGCAGCGCCATCCTCTTAGTTTGGGTACCGGAACAGAGCGGAGTAACTTTTCTGAGATTACTTCATAAGGGGCAGAACTGATGGCTACGTGTTCCGTACTGGGACTAGGGAACTGGGGCACTGCGCTCGCTCAGCACCTAGCTGCCAAGGGTCACGAGGTGCTGGGGTGGAGTATCGATCCGTCAGTGGTTGAGGGAGTCAACGCGGAACACCGAAACCCGATGTTCCAGCAAGATGTGCTGCTTGCCCCGACGTTGCGCGCCACCGGGGATCTTAAAGAGGCCTGCAGAGCGCCGCTAATTGTGGTGGCTATTCCGTCCGCGGCGCTGCATGAGATAGTACCCCAGCTAGCAGTGTCGCCCGGGACGGTTTTGGTAAGCGCTGTAAAGGGGCTTGATAAATCAACGCTTCTCACCCCACTTCAGTATATCGCTCAGCATGTGCATACCCAGGTTCATCGGGTGGTGCTGTCTGGCCCAAGCTTTGCTTCCGATCTGGTGCTGCATCGACCGGTGGGGATAGTTGCTGCCTCCGAAGATGAGGGGGTAGCAAGGCAGGTGGCAGAGCTCTTCTCTGGTCAGGCCATGAAGGTGTATCTCTCAACCGATCCTCTTGGGGTGGAGTTGGGCGGAGTTCTCAAAAATGTAATCGCCCTGGCCGCTGGCGTGTGTGATGGGATGGGTCTTGGCGAATCTGCTCGCGCTGGCGTAATTACCCGTGGGTTGGCAGAGATGACTCGACTTGCCGTGGCGATGGGGGCCAAGGAGCAGACCCTGATGGGGCTTGCAGGATTAGGTGATCTCGCGATGACCGCAGCTAGCCCCACCAGTCGTAATCGTACCGTGGGCTATCGGCTTGGAAAAGGAGAGTCGCTTCACAGCATCCTTCAAACTATCGGCTCAGTTGCAGAGGGAGTGTCCACAACTCCTCTCATGCTAGAGCTAGGCAAGCAGTATCAGGTGGAGCTTCCGATTGCAGAGGCGGTGGGTGCCGTGCTGTCAGGCACTGCCTCGGCGCAGGAAATGGCGCGCAGCCTAATCTTGCGCCCGATAAAGCGTGAGTTCTAGCCGTTATCGCAGTGTCTATCCCTTCTATCCCGGGTATCTATCCCGGGTAGGCAGGATTATTTGCCTTTATCAGACGGTGCTTTTGGCGCCGCTGTCCGCGCTGATTTGAGTAGTGATATAAACATACTACGCGCCGCCTCGGCTGAGGTCACTGGGGAGGGGAATGCACATGGAATCTCTGTGCGAGTCCCGTGTGATCGATGGAGCAACGTACATCCAGTTGAATCAAGCTCTACTATCGCAATTGTCCCCTCGTGAGCTGTAGCTCCGGTGAGGTGCTGTGCAATCTTACGCAGCGCATCGGAGTGATCCTCGTTCATGTGTTGAATAACGCTCCAGCTATCCTGCGCAAGCGGATCGGGAGAGGCGCTTTGATACTGCTCACCGCTTATCCACCCCATCTGGCCAAACCCTTGTAAACCCAGCCTCAATCATTTTTGACAAAAAATGAATGAGAATAGCTGGGCTAGCGAGCTCTTGGCGTAGCCAAGGCGAGCAGCAGCAGACAAATAAACCCTAAGCTCCGAGTAGGTGAAATTTTAGAGTCATTAGCGAGCTGAGCTCTGTTCTGTAGCGCTTGATGTTTTTGAAGAAGTGTAGGAGCTTAAAAACTTACTCACGCAGACACATTCTAATATCTCACAACGTTTAGATACCCCTTATTTTCTGGCTGGGTTTATTATCTTCTACGGCTCGACTTGGCTACGCCAAGATCTCGCTCGCCCTGCAGCTCATGATTTTTTATCAAAAATCATTCGCGCAGGGTTTATCCAGTCCAGCGAATTCTCTCAGGCACGCCTTTTAGGAAAACAAAATTGTGAGCAATCTCGTATCGCACTGAATCGGGGAACTTTTCGGTGTAGGAGCGCTGAATCGATTCACGCTCTGAGTCCGAGATTGGCATAAAGCGACACAGCGCGGTGGCGCGCCCAAAGGCTTGGGGGTCATCGTAGGCGAAGTAGTTTGCGGCGAGGATACTCCCGCGAGGGTCAGAGCAGAGATTCTTGTAGTGCTCAGCTATCAGCGAGACATAGATAATAAAATCTCCACTTGCAGTGATGTCGTAGGGGATGATGGAGCCAAACGGAGCCCCTGCATACGCAGAGGACAGTGTAGAGAGGAACGCGGTGCGATTTTGGAGGAAAAAGCTACGTGCTGCTGCCGCTAAATCGGCTGTCTTTTCGGCCATATACTGCTCTCCCTCTGGTTTGACAAATCAAGTAAGTAAAGGGAATCTATCAATTCCTTGGTGAAAAGCCACAACGATGCTTAGCGTGATTGCTCGGGTATTTTGCATCTCTGCCGGGCAGGGGGCTGCGTGGATCGATTACTTCAGCGTGCGGTACTGTACAGGTAACAGATGAAAGAGCGGCTTAACTTCTATCTCTTTGGCTATAAATCGAGGGTGACCTCATTGGTGTTGGTGACAGCCGCGCTTGGATTCTTCCTTGCTCAATGTTCGGTGGGTGGCCAGTGGACCGCCGAGATGTACGGCCGGTTCTTCGTGATGCTGCTTGGCACTCTAATGAGCTGCTCCGGAGCCAGTATATTAAATCAGGTGATTGAGCGCGAGACCGATGCTCGGATGGGGCGCACCAAAAATCGCCCAATAGCTGCTGGTGTTATCCCCCCGGCAGAGGCACTGGCGTTTGGTATTCTTCTGGTGCTGGCAGGGGTCACGATGCTTGCGGTGCTAGTGAATCTGCTCACAGCGTTTCTTGCATTACTCACAGCGTTTCTCTATGTGGTGGTGTACACGCCGTTGAAAAAAATCACCTGGCTTAATACCATTATCGGGGCCATTCCAGGGGCGCTACCCCCGTTGGGTGGCTGGGCCGCTGTTACTGATTCCTTGCCGCTGCTTGCATGGGTGCTTTTCTTTATCGTGTTTCTTTGGCAACACCCGCACTTTTACGCGATTGCGTGGATGTATCGGGAAGACTACGCCAAAGCAGGGCTTAAGATGCTGCCGGTGGTGGAGCCCTCGGGCGAAAGCACTTTCCGCCAGATTATCCTCTTTACAGTGGCTCTCATTGTGGTCTCGCTCCTCCCAGTGTACTTAGGAGTTTCAGGGGAGATTTATCTAGTCGGGGCAGTGGTGAGTGGAGCATTTTACCTACTCTCTGGGGTGAAGCTGGCACAGGCAAAAAGCATCGCTGCAGCCCGAGGGGTGCTAAGAACCTCTATTTGGTATCTTCCCGTAGTGCTTGCGTTGATCGCCCTTGATCTGCGATAGCGCCCCCGTTCCATCGGTGAGGTAAAGTTTATCTCGGTGCATTATTCGTATGGCAAAAGTTCGTCCGGCCCTGCTGTTTTGGTTTGTGGTGCTCCTTGCGGGCCTATCGCTGCCGCTGTTCTTGCGCGAGACCCCTAAGCTACCAGAGCTCGGGGAGGCCCCTCGGATAGTCATGACTGATTCAACCGGAGCGGAGTTTGATTCAAACGATCTGCGAGGGAAGGTGTGGGTTGTAAACTTCTTCTTTGCAACCTGTGAGGGGGTGTGTCCGGCGATCAATGGGCGGATAGCCTCTCTATACCGGGAATATCAGGGGGATCCATCGGTGCGCTTTGTCTCAATCACAGTGGACCCGGAGGTTGATACCCCCGCAAGGCTTGCGGAATATGCGAAGCGATTTAACGCTCAAACCACCCAATGGCACTTTTTAAATGGCTCGCAGGAAAAGGTGCGCGACGTGCTGGAAAACGGCTTTCGGCTGATTAGCCCAGAGGATAAA
>JBILUF010000127.1:0-7073 GCA_044371155.1 Bdellovibrionota bacterium | reverse complement strand
AGAGATCGTTGAACGTGACGCGCGGGATGCGAGCCGCGCAGTGGCCCCAACAAAGCCAGCCCCTGACTCAGTCATTATTGATAACTCCACTGCACCCCTGGAACAGGTTCTAACGCAGATGGGGGATATGGTGCGGTTAAAAGTGAAAGCCACGCCGATGTAGCTCCAGGGCCCCCTCTTAATCGCCCAACATCATAGCCGCATGGCTTCTTTTGCAAGGTATTCAAAGAGTTAGAGGCGCCCTTGCAGTTGAGTCTACCTAGGCCCAGCCCGTGGAGTCTTGCGCCTGGCCGATTCGTAGACAGTTTATACGCTTCGTGGTAACTCTTAACAGTCACTTGGACCATGGGCGAACCCGTTCAGTAAGCCACGCAGTCTATGCAAGCCGTGAGGACGTGCAGGGGAGGACCCCCGGCAGCCACGGTAGCGTGAGGAGTAGCTCCCTTTCAAAGGAGGGCGCTCGAATAGGGTTTCGTAGCAAGTAGGGCACCAAAGCAAACTAGCTTTTAGGCCGCAACGCTTTGAGTCCTTGAGATATCACCGAAATATTTCCTTTGGGCTTTTAATCGTCCAGTTGGTTGCTGTTGGCTGTGCGTACCCTTTACGGGGTGACACTCTCTCTTACGAGTCGTGTAACTTGGACAGCCGCAATTGGATGGTCGTCTGGGCTGGTAATTCTGCCGATGCCGAGGATGAAGTTGGCCAAAGGTCTGGGTGGGTGAGTTTTTGTTAATCAACTGACTACTAAAATCGTTATGGAAAATTACTCTACTGAATCAAGCACTGGATCATTCGCAGGTGAGTTCGAGCAACTCTTTCAGAGCCGCGCTAACAAGCTACGAATCGGCGGTGTTGTCCCCGGATTCGTATCAAGCATCAACAAAGATATGGTCGCGGTGGATATCGGATTTAAGTCTGAAGGCGTGATCGCGGTGCAGCAGTTTCAGAATGCTGAAGGTGCTTTGACCGTAAAGATCGGCGACCCTGTGGATGTGTATATCATCTCGCTCGAGAATGAGATGGGCCAGCTTGTGCTATCCCGCGAGAAGGCCGAGCAGAAGAAGGTGTGGGATCGCGTTGAAGACATCTTCAAAGAGAACGGCTCCATCACCGGTAAGGTGGTGCTCAAGGTCAAGGGCGGACTGCAGGTAGATATCGGCATTCCAGCATTCCTTCCGGGCTCTCAGGTGGATATCCGTCCACACCGCTCCCTCGATAAGTTTCTTGGGGAGACCTTTGAGTTCAAGGTGCTAAAGATCACCCGCGACAAGGGCAACATCGTGCTGTCACGACGTGCGGTGCTGATGTCTGAGCGCGACCAACTCCGCGCCGAGACCCTCAAGGTACTGGGCGAGGGTGTGGTCATGGAGGGTGTGGTCAAGAACATCACCGATTACGGTGCGTTCATCGACCTCGGTGGTATCGATGGGCTTCTACACATCAGCGACGTCACCTGGGGCCGTATTACTCACCCATCCGAGAAGCTCTCGGTGGGTCAGGCCGTTCCAGTGGTAGTGCTGAAGTACGATAAGGAGAAGGAGCGCGTCAGCCTCGGCATGAAGCAGCTCAAGGATGACCCGTGGAAACAGGTCAACGAGCGGTTCCCTGTGGGCAAGAAGGTCTCTGGAAAGGTCACCAGCTTGGTGGATTACGGAGCATTCTGTGAGCTCGAAGAGGGCGTTGAGGGTCTTATCCATGTCTCTGAGATGAGCTGGCTTAAGAAGGTGCGCAACCCAAGCAAGATGCTCACCGTGGGCACAGTCGTTGAGGCGGTGGTGCTTGGTATCGACACCGAGCAACAGCGCATCAGCCTTGGAATGAAGCAGTTGATGCCGAACCCATGGGATGAGCTCAGAGCAAAGCACCCAATTGGTTCCAAGATCACCGGCAAGATCCGCTCGATTACCGACTTCGGTATCTTTGTGGGGATCGAGGAAGGGATCGATGGACTGGTACACGTCTCGGATTTCTCCTGGACTAAGCGCATCAAGGATCCGAAAGAGATCCAAGATCTGTTTAAGAAAGGTGATGACGTTGAGGCCGTGGTGCTCGATATCGATGCAGCCAATGAGCGTCTAAGTCTTGGTATCAAGCAGCTCACGACGGATCCTTGGGAGATCATCCCACAGCGCTATCCGATGGGCACCAAGATCAAGGGCAAGATCACCTCTACCACCGACTTCGGTATCTTTGTGCAGATCGAGGATGGCGTCGAGGGTCTTATCCACTCCTCACAGCTTGGTATCGAGAAGGGTCAGGACCCAGGCGAGAACTACAAGGTGGGCTCTGAGATCGAAGCAGAGGTTACCAACATTGACCGTGCTGAGCGTCGCATCAGCCTCTCTGTACGCGCAATCAAGCGTCGTCAGGAGAAGGAGCAGATGGCGGAGTTCATGGAGGACAATGCCGCTCCTGTTACCTTCGGAGACTTGCTCCGTCAGAAGATCGATTCTGGGGACAAGTAAGCGCTGATAGCGGTTTGCGCCTGGCGTGCAGTCCAAAAGACTGCACGCCAGTGCGTAACTGCCGTGATGGCATAGCTAGTTTTAGGCGCTACTGACATTAGGCGCTACTGACATTAGGCGCCAATCACATTAGGCGCCACTCACATTAGGCGCCACTGCCTAAGGGGCTACCCTCGAATTTCGAGCATTATCCGTCGGCGCCTTAGCTCTTGGCGAATTATCACTCTGCGAGTTATTCCGACAAAACTGCGAGTTATTCCGACAAAAGTTACTCAGATAACAGTTATAAAAAGATCATGTGCCCAGGCCTGCCAGCAGCTTCTGTAGCTGTTCTGGAGAAAACGGCTTGCCGAGGAATGCATCTACCCCTAGCTGCTCAGCCCGCTTTATATCCTCAGCGGTGGCATGTCCTGAGATCAAAACAAAGGGCAGGGTGGCCCTAGCTGCCTTCACCATCTCAAGCACTCCCATGCCATCGGGGTCGGGCATCCGAAGATCGCTAAGAACCAGATCGCATGCCCCACCATCTGTGAGGTAGGTGACTGCCGCCTGCGACTGTGCAAATTCACGCACCTCATATCCGAACGCTCCTAGTAGGAGCTTTAGCGCCAGCAGCACTGAGGGCTCGTCGTCGATAAGTACGATAAGCCGCTTAGAAGCTGGGTTAGGTGTGGAATTCATGCTGCGAACTAGGTAAGATCCCCTGAGAGGTTGACCCGTTCGTTCGGCTCAACCATGGCTAGTATACCGCACAAGGGGCTTGTTACCTCAAGGGGTATAGCAGCACATTTTTTGAGCCGTATGTCACTACCGTATCCCAGCTCAGATCGCGAACATCGCAGCGCCCCCTCGGAGGTTACTGTTGATAGGGAGAGTGTCGGAGCCCAGAAGTTGCCCCCCATGCTGGCGCAGTATCTGGACTATAAGCGGCAGTATCCCGATGCCCTGTTATTCTTCCAGGTGGGGGATTTTTATGAGCTCTTCTTTACCGATGCCGTCACAGTCTCTCGTACCTTAAACCTAACGCTCACAAGCCGGGACAAAAATAGCCCTGACCCTATCCCGATGTGCGGCGTGCCGATGGGGGTGGTGGATGGATATGTGGACCGGCTAGTGGCGGCTGGGTTTTCCGTTGCGATTGTCAGCCAAGGGCCACTGCCTCCCTCAGGCAAGGGGATGGTGCCGCGCAAGCTAGAGCGTATCGTCACTCCTGGGATAACGATCTTGGGCTCGGCTGCGCCCTCTGGAGCAGAGACTTTAGTGGCAGCGATTGGCGGCGACCCGGATCGGGAGATTGCGCTTGCATTCACCAACGTACAATCCGCCGTGATACGGTTTCGAGACGGTATTCGGGTGGAGGATCTAGGTGTTGAGCTGGGTCGACTCGGGATCACTGAGGTAGTGCTGCCCCAGCTTGCTTACGGGAAAAAGATTGATCGGCGCAGTCCGTGGGTGCGGCTTGTGGAGGGCACGCTGGGGGAGAAGGCGGTGAAATACCGTAGCCTTAGTAGCTCAGACCTCGGCAGCACCAGTGGGGGGCGGCCACTAAGTGAGATCGCTGGATTTTCCTCGCTTGGTGTAGCAGCCAAGCATGCCGTGCGGCTGCTGCTTGAATATGTCGACGAGACAACGGTCGAGACTAAGCTTCCGATTCGCTCGATTGAGCCGTGGAGCTTCTCTGCGGTGGTGATGATCGATGCGCCAACCCGGAAAAATCTGGAGCTGGTTTCGAACAGTCGCGATGCGCGCAGCAACGGCACGCTGTTCGAATACCTCAATGAATGTCGGTGTGCAGCAGGGGCACGGTTGTTACACCGCTGGATTTTGCACCCATCTTCGGAGCTGGCCGAGATACTCTCGCGCCAAGGAGCTGTTCATGCCCTCTGCGGAGCGGGGACTGAGCGGGCAGAGCTGCGGGCTCGGTTGCAAGGGATGGTTGATTTCGAGCGACTTGCGGCTCGGATTGAGCTGGGCGTGGCGACGCCGCGCGAGCTCGGAGCGCTACGGGATGCAGTGGTCAGGCTACCCGAGATTCAATCTCTGCTGCGTGCTATCGACTCATCCAATGGTTCTAAACTGAGCGCGCTCGGGGCTGAACTCGCTGTGCGGACAGACCTGCCAGCTACTCTGGAGCGCGCCCTTGCCGAGGAACCGCCCCATCTTATCTCTGATGGCGGAATCATCAGGGACGGGTTCGACCCGGAGCTCGATCGTCTGCGCTCGCTGCACAGGGAAGGGCGCAGCTGGCTTGCAGAGCTTGAACAGCGCGAGTCGCAAGCCACCGGTATCGGCTCACTCAAGGTGCGGTTTAATAACGTATTGGGCTACTTCATCGAAGTGACCAAGGCGAATCTGGCCAAGGTGCCCGACCGCTACATCCGCAGGCAATCCACCGCTCAAAGTGACCGTTTTACAACTCCAGAGCTTTCTAAACTCGCCGATGATGTGCTGGGGGCCGAAGGTAAGATCCTTGAGCTTGAGCGCAGGCTGTTTGAACAGCTCCGTGCGGCCTTACTACCCTCTGCAGGGGAGCTTCGACAGGTGGGAGAGGCGATTGCAACGCTTGATATTCTGCAGGGATTCGCTGAGCTCGCTATTCGTGATGATCTGGTGGCACCAGAGATGAATGCTTCCACCGAGCTTTTGATCGAAAAGGGTAAGCATCCGGTGGTGGCGAGATATCTACGGGAGCAGTTTGTGCCAAACTCGCTTGAGCTTGCTGCCGATGGCGCAGCACCAGATGGCAGCAGATGTGTGCTTATCACTGGGCCCAACATGGGTGGTAAGTCAACCTACCTCCGCCAAGCAGCACTCATCGTTATCATGGCGCAGCTGGGTGGCTTCGTTCCGGCTAAGCGGGCCCGCATTGGTATCGTCGACCGGATCTTTGCCCGTATCGGTGCCTCCGATAATCTAAGCGAAGGGGAGTCAACTTTTATGGTAGAGATGCGCGAGGCCGCGCATATCATCGCCTCCGCCACCCCCGCTTCACTGGTGTTGATTGACGAGGTGGGCCGCGGCACGGCGACCGCTGATGGTCTCGCTATCGCCCAGGCGATTCTTGAATGGCTGCTGGTAGAATCAAAGTCGCGCACCCTATTCGCAACCCACTTCCATGAACTCACCACTCTCGATGCGGTGTATAAGGAGCTGCGAAATCTCTCTGTAGGGTCGGTAGAGCGTGAGGAAGAGGTGCTCTTTACCCATGAAATTCAGCACGGGCCGGCTAATCGCTCTTACGGCCTTGAGGTGGCCAAACTAGCCGGATTGCCCACTGCACTGTTGCGACGCGCCAGAACGCTGCTTTCAGAAGGGCCTGCGACCGCTCCCGCCGAGGAGCGCCAGCTCTCGATCTTTGCCGGGAACAGCGCCGCAGCCCCCGAGCCGGTGGAACCCGCCGACTATAAGGCTCTGCGCGCTCTTGCCGAAGAGCTGCGACGGGTAGAGACTCATAGTACTACACCGCTTGAGGCGCTTCTTACCCTCGACAGACTCGTTAGCACTGCTTTAAAGATACGGTAGAACAACTACTGGCCCGCAATGAAAAACAGCATTCTCGCTAGATTCCGCACCACTCTTCAGTACATCTCGACTCGTGAACTGAGGCAACCCTCGATGATAGGCGCGATCTTATGCCGCGGTATGTTGCTAACGTTGTTCCTGCTCTCGATTACGACGGTAGCACTATGTGCCGACAATCAGGCAGGGAAGGGCGAATTTAACGGACTCAAGGCGCGGTATAGCACCCTTCGAAACACCGATCCTGAGATCACCCGGGAGGCAGAATGGAAAGCTCTCTCGGCCCAGTTTCAGGCCCTCGCCAAAACTGAGGCTGGCTCTGCTGAAGGGGCCAACTGTCTTTTTCACGCCGCCCTGCTCGATATTGAGCGGTATTTAGTGCTCAAGGATGAGCGCGCTGGAGAGGAGGCCACGGAGCTTCTCACCCAGATTGGAGAGGTGGCACCCTCAAGCCCTGTGGCGGATGAGGCGTTGCTTAAACTAGGGGATCTGCTCAGCGAACAAGGGGAGCAGCGCAAGGCCAAACGGGCCTACGCGCGGCTACAGGAGCTGTATCCGGATTCGGAGTTGAGCGCAGTCGCTGCTGCTAGACTACGAGATGGCTACGCGCCGCGCGCAAATAACGAGAACGCAGATAACCCCGCCCGACAGTCAGGGGCTGGGCCACGAATAGTTATCGACCCCGGACACGGCGGAGAGGACCTCGGGGCGCAGGGAGTAGGAGGCCTCCTCGAAAAGGATGTGACTCTGGCGGTGGCACTTGAACTGGCCGAGATTCTAACGGCTAAATCGAGCGCGACCGTAAAGCTCACTCGCAAGCAGGATATTTTTGTGCCGCTGGCAGAGCGCACTACTCTAGCAAACGATTTTAATGCCGATATTTTTATCAGTCTGCATGCCAATGCTAGCCCGGGTGCTAAACTGACCGGCCTTGAGACATATATTCTCGACAACGCAGATGACAAAGCCTCTCGATTGTTGGCAGAGCGTGAGAATGCCTCGGTAAAGCTTGAAGGGGAGGGATCTGACCTGCAGTTTATCCTAAGTGATCTGGTGCAAAGCTCTAAACTAGGGGAATCAAAAACGCTC
>JBILUF010000053.1:0-9804 GCA_044371155.1 Bdellovibrionota bacterium | reverse complement strand
CGTTGGACATTAGGATAAGGGAGGTAATGATCAGAATAGCGATAGGACGCATCTGGAGCTGAAGCCAGCTGAACAACAAAGCGACTGCAAGTAGTGTCGCGAAAACGCTGAGCACGAGCCAAAATAGGGCGAAGTGGACGGGGTCACTATTGGTAAATGGCGAAACAGCTAGGATTGCGACCGGTGGATACGGTATGGGATGTGGATTATTTCCGTATGCTTTAAAGCCAAAAAACCTCTCGGTCAATTGAGGCACCTTCTGATAGGGGCTCTCTCCTAGCTTAAGCGCTTCTGATGCCACGAAGAGCTGATTTAGATCTCGAGTATAGAGATTAGGCGGGGTGAAAACACTCAGGGCAACCACCCGAAGATACAGAAGAGCAGATACCACACATATCGCGGCAATTATCCAACTGTGCGAACGTAAGAGACTAATACGCATAAGCGATGATGTGGGCTGAAAGCTAATCATTCAACTAGTCCAATCCTTAATCCAAGGAGTGGAGCTATACTCTGAGCGCTCGTAGCAACTTAGCCCCCAGGTGACCAAAGATCGTAGCGTTCATGCTCCTTGGTAAACTTCGCCTTTCTAAGGCTAAAGGACTGCGTCCAGCCTACTGAAGACCTCTATCTCGGATATTGGACTATAGCAAAGGTAGCGATTTTGCAGCAGCTTCGTGATAACCAAAATCAGAGTAAACTAGGGCAATATCGGATCAGAGAGCAAGAGCCAAGCACTCCTCGGCACAATGGATTTTTTGGATCTAATATCTCACTCCACCCCATACACCTTCATCATCGCCTGCTCAAACCCAAGCTTGAAGTTCTGCGCCAGCACGGCCTCTACCCCTTTCCGCGCGGCCTCCTCCAGCTTTTGCGCAGGGCCAAACATATCCTCAATCTTAAATGGAATGTTTGCTTGGCGTGAGTGATACTCCTCCACAGCGGTAAGATACCCCATCATGCCGCAAAGCTCGGTGGGGCAGTAGATCTTACGCGCGGCACGCAGCGTTTCAGCGCCATGAGCCACTGGCATCACCAGGTTCTCGCAGCCACAGATAAACTCGATTGCTTCATTTTCCGTGATGGCTTTAATCGCTGGCGCATCCAGAGAGCCGCCATTGGCGTTCAACGCCAGAACATCCATCGGGAGCTTTAGAAACTCAGCCTTATCCTCTGGGCCCCAGGTGGTGATGCCGCGCTCTTCCAGGAGCTTGCGCTTGGCGTCAGAGGCTTCGAGCACATAGGTTTTAGCCCCTGCAGCGTGCAGCCGCTCAAAAAGATGCATCCCAATGTTGCCACAGCCAAGGATCCCTATCTGTGCTGCTTCCAGCTTGATACCAAGCCCCTGCAGAGCTCCAACGATGGTGTAGTAATTCCCTTCGGCGGTTGGCTTGGAGGTATCCGAGCGCACACTGCCACGGAAGCGCTCATACATATACTCAAGCGACTGGGTCTTTCCATCAGACATCGCACCGTGGCCTAAGTCCTGGCCGGTATTAAGGTAGACCCCGGAGGTTTCTTCAAAGTCTTTGAGGCAAGAGATTGCAAAATCAAGCAGCGCAAAGTCGTCTTGCTCCCCTACCCGCGAACCAACTGAGGGAAACAGTACGCACTTGCCGCCTACGATCTTATCAATGCTTTTTACTCCGAGCGGGCCGCCAACACGAATAGTGCGGGACCAAAAGACTTTCTCCTCCATCCCAACACCAAGGCCAATCGCCTCGGCATCATTGTCGTATCCAGGGGAGGTGACTCTGGCAAGTGGGGCGATACGGAAGCCACCCAGGGAATATTTGCCTGAGGCTGGCTCGCCGTGAGTGGCGATACTGAGGTGCCAGCCGCGGTTTTTTTCTGTGTACTTATACACCCACATCGGCCCTTTAAAGCGCGGGTCAACATCAAGAGCATCGACTATTGATTTACAGCTGTGGGGATCTCGAACAAGTTTTTCGACCGTCATAGCAATCTAAACCCTCTGCCATGGTTGAATAAATCTGGCTCGAAGGGTAGCCCAACAGCGTTGGGATGCCAACTCTTTCTTAGGGTGCATAACAAATTTAGCCCTGTCGCGAGAGTGGGCGAAATGCAGCAGAGCAAGGCCCCACTCGTAGCGGGTGGAAACTTTGTTGCGCGCCCTTAAGGATTTACCCTCGTTTAGCTGCGGCCGGTGAACTTTGTAAGAAGCTCTACGTTTCAGTCCCCGTTCGATTCAGAATCTTCGATAACTCTCGCCTACTGCGTCCAAGCTGGCTCGGGCTATGCAGGCACTGGTCGGAGATCTCTTGAAGCTGTGATGTCACATTTTCTCTTATCAGATCGGCGGGCTTAGTCAGGTCATAAGCCGCCTCCAAAAGATGCGCACGGATCAAAACATAGCCCGGTGGTAGCTCGCGTGCCAACTCGTGGAGCTTCTCAGCTGTTGCTACCGCGAGCGGCCTATCATGCATAGCTCCAGCATATGCAAGCTTTGCCATTGACTCGGCGAGCTCAAGCCTTAACTCATTATCCGGAAGAGCCTCATACAGTCCACGAGCATTCGCCAGAGCAAACGCCATCAGCTCTTGCTGTATCGGTAGCCCCTCATATTTTGAAGCCATCTCGACTCCTACCCTGCTCAATAGAATAGCCGATTCAGGGCAACACCCCATGCGAATCAAGCAGTCATGAAGTCCCACCAACGCATCTGCATTGAGGGTTGCTCCGTAGTTATTTCCGATAAATTTTAGGTAGCTCTCTCCTGCCTGTATCAAAGCCTCTTTACTTGCGTCTGGCGCTGCTCTGAGCGTATCTGCTTTATTGAGCCCTGGATCTTCAACCACCGAATCAATACTCAAAGACTCTTTTCGATTTAACCAAGCTCGGCGAAAAATCTGGGCACCGTAGGCCAGAGATAGTCCACCCACTAAAAGACCAAAGGTACCAAATGTGGTAATGACTGGATGAGCACTGAACGAGAAGCCAAAGAATGCGATGTTGCTTCCGGATAAAGTGAGAATAAGTGCGGCTTTCAGGCACTCGTTGACTGCCTTAAGCTGAGCCTCTCTGAAGCTGCCTACCCGCTTCTGCCTACTTTGTTCCCGGGCTGCCTCTCGCATTCGATCTGCGTAGCGCTCCTGATTGATATCGAGGGAGAGATTAACAACCTCGCCTCGCTGAGCTTGGTGCTGTGGTATAGTGCTGGATCCCTGTAGCGTGAGACGCGCCGGCACACCCACACATTGCTGGGTTTGCGCGGCTTGGTTGGATGTCTGATGCATGCGTTACCCCTCAGAGTGATTCGTAATCAACAACCGCTCTAGAGTAGCACGCCGTCAAATCTAAGATACTGAATGTATTCAATCACCTAGCAACACCTCGGAAGGTTGCCATTAGTACCTCTTGGGGTCTTACCAGCGAGCCCACCACCTCGGATAGGTCTTTACTTACGACGCTCCAACTGACGCTGAAGCTTTGCATAAAGCTCTTTATCTTCACGATATCGTCCGAATTCCTCATCAAGAAATTTAAATTTCTCTGGTGCAAAGGTAATTAACCGATCGGGGTGCAGCGTGTACTCACAAAACGCCTCTGCAAAATCCTCCCATGGGTTGGTGCGCGCATAGTCCACCAAGCTAAACGGCCCGAGCGCTTTGTAGGCCAGTAGCAACCCACCACGTAAGGTAAAGATCACATCCTGGCCATTGAACTTAACAGGCTGTCCGACTGGATACTCATCCTCACCGATCTGTACTGAGAGTCCGCCGTTGGTCGATTTAAATTGACCGGGTGCAAAAATGCGCCATCCTGAGAGCCCCATGTACTCCTTAAAGTCATAGCGTGGATCGCCATCAGCAAACGAGAGCCCCCGATCTTGAGTTAACTCAAACGAGCTTGAATGAAGCCCTAGCTGAATGCTGTGCCCTAGCTCATGCGTAAGCACTACCTGGAACGAGCTGCATCCTGGATATAGGATCTCAAGTGCCCTGAGGTTAATCGCAGAATTAGCTATCCTAACAACTCCATCCTCGAAGCGGCGGCCTAGAATGTACGGACTCCCTAGGGTTTCAACCCGCTGAATCTCATGCAGCATCGGGGTGGTGTATAGAATCACACCGGGTAGCGCACGAAGGGTTGCCTCAGCGCCCTGCACCTGTGCCAGGGTCCACTCAACCCCGTGCGATGGTAGCGGCTCATCATCAAGCCCGATACCCGGCTGCATACCCGCCTCCTGACCGCGCAGTAGTATGCCGTATTGCAGCTCAACAGCAACTCGAGCCCGAAACGTCTCCAGAAATACCGTAACCTCTGCGGCATCTCTGCCAGATACCGTACCGCGCTTAAGTAGCGCAGCGTCGGAGTCTAGCTGCTCTAGGAGGTACTGATACCGCTTGGTCTCTTTAAACTCAGGGTGCCCTATCACCTGCTTTCGAAGCTCTAACAGCATCTGCTGCAGCTCTTTAACCTGCTGGGGGGCTTTATCAGCTGGATCTTTAAGAAACGGCGCTGCCACGCGTTGTAGTTCCTGAAGTAGGGTAGCGGTCGCGGCGATCTCAATAAGCGCTGGACTGTTCGATTGCACTATGCGCTCCACTCCAACACACCGCACCAAGGTGCAAAGCTCATCAAAGCTCCTCGCTGAGCGGCATAGCTCAGTTATGAACTCGGTATTAGCAACTCCGGGCGTCCCTCTCGCGGCATCAACTGCGAGGCCCACTCGCTCAGCCTCGCTCGTAGAGAGTAGTGCATTGTTGAGTTTCTCTCGCAGGAACTGCAGCGCTCCTTCGTTGGCCTCCGCATGTTCTAAGACACTCTGGATAAAACGCACTCGCTCCTCTGAGCTCACCGAGGCTAGTGATCGCAGGAGGTCTCGATCTGACGTGCTCTCTGATCCGCCGGTGAGTTGTCTAAGTTCATTGCGGAGCGCTTCCTCGCCAAGTTCTCGCCCCTCAGAAATAGCCGGCACCACCGCTGCCTTACCCCACGAAGCAGTTGATAGATTTGAAGGTGCTACCAGGGAGCTTAGTGCTTCGCGGAGATTCGCCTCGGGGGAAACGCCCCGGAAGGGATCAGATAGCGAGGCGTCGGCGGGGTTAATCCGTTCGACGATTGCAGGGGATTTGCTCGCTTGGTCTGCTAGAAATCGTTGCAGTTCGGGAAATGAGATTGGATCGGTTGCAAACGCAGCCATAAAAAACCCTCGAAAAAATGAGCAAAACAGTGCTGTTTAGCCTGTCGCCAACACACAGAGCTACGCCAGGCTGATGCAAAACGTTTTATAAGCTTTGACCCTACGTACATCGACACTAGCCCTTAGGGCTACGATGCTGCGTAGATACGGGGAACAACCGTTGAAAAAACCGAGGGAGAACTTGAAATTCTAAAACCTAACCTACTCAACCAAAACCTAGAGCTTGAGATGAATCCCACCTAGGGGCGATGCGAAAAAAGAATGAGTATTTTTAGTGCTGCAATATCTGGACGTTATCTTGTGCATCACCAGTGTCAGATGCGGAGTGCAAAAATTGCTACACAATTCGAGGCCAGCTCCCGCCTACGGTGCCGAAGTGCCTTCGCGCGCGCCTGAGGAGAGCCTGCGTAGGAACACGGATTAGCTCGCCTGCTTGGATCAAATATATGCACCCGAGATCATCGCTGGGGAAAGTAGAGATCTGCTCTGCAGCAGCATCGAGTAAGGCAAGCCACTGGCGCTTTAGAGCTACCGGATTAATCGGTCTTGTTAGCGATTCAGCTGCTAGTTGCTGTGCACCAATCCTCGGGTATCGGCGCATGCAATCTAACAGGAGCTCAGGAAGCCTAGTGCTTGGCGGCCTTATCCTCGCCACCCGCCACCTTAGTGGCTGGCTGCCACGGCATCACTAGCGGAGTTTTCTCTCTCACCCCCTCTGGAGTGGTGCGATACGACTCGTCTAGGAAGACAAGTCCAATCAACAAGAATAGCAGCACGATTGGGAACATCGCATAAAGCCAGGTGAGCGGGTTCTCATGCTTAAGGTGCATGAAAATTAGAGCTACAAAGCTTGCCTTGACCGAGGCAATCAGCATTGCAATCACAAGATTCATAGCACCGAAGTCCACCCGCGCTGCGGCAACGGTGATGACAGTCAAAAAAACCAGGATGCCAAAGACGATGCCATACTGTTTTGCGTGGGAGTGCGCCCCCTCGTGAGTATGATGATGACCGTGCGCTGACATAGCAAAAACTCCTGAAACTTATCCAACAAGATATAGAAGCGGAAATAGGTAGATCCAGATCAGGTCAACCAAATGCCAATAAAGCGCACCCATCTCCACTGGGGTGTAATATCGTCCAGAGAACCGATCTTTGCGGGCCTTAGTTGCAACCCATGCAAGCAGTCCCATTCCAAGAATGACGTGCAACGCATGCAACGCGGTCATGCAGTAGTAAAGGCCAAAGAACACGCTGTATTTGGCCATGCTATCCGGCGTGTACCACTCCGACATCCCTGGAAACATGCCATGATGAATCTTGGAGCCATACTCAAAGTATTTAATCACCAAGAAGATAGAACCACAGATGATGGTAACTAAGAGATAGTTAAAGGTCTTCTTGTTGTGCCCCTGCTTGGCAGTATCCACTGCCATAGCAGCGGTATAGCTACTGAAGAGCAGGATCAGGGTGTTGATTGCCCCCATCTTCCAATCAAGCATATGGCTGGCCGCATGGAACTGCTCAAGATGCAGACTGCGGTACACCACAAAGGCGGCGAAGAGGCCGCCGAATAGAAGGATTTCAGTGCCAAGGAACAACCACATGCCAAGCTTTGCAGCGGCATACGCCGTTGGTGTGTCCATGTGATGAATGTGCGGTGGATCTCCTGGGCCAACCTCCACATGGTGCGCATCGTGATGGGCTGCGTGTGAATGCGTTGTCATGATTTCTAATTCCCTTGCTCGTAAATCGAAAAGATTAGCCTATTGAGCTTGCGGCAATCCGTTTAGTGACCACCACCTGGCACCGGCTTTCCGTATCCGTATGTCCACTCCGTGACTACAGGAATCTCAGTGAAGTTCTCATGCGGCGGAGGTGACGGACACTTCCACTCAAGCGAAAGCGAATCCCATGGATTTGGCCCAGCCTTTACCTTGCTAAACTTCCAAGCCCACAAGAGGTTTGTAAACGCCAAGGTATACCCAATGGCATTGATGTATGCACCGATTGTCGAGAGCATATGCATCGACTGAAACTGCGGTAGATAATCGTAGTAACGACGCGGCATTCCTTCCATCCCCAGCACAAACTGTGGCAAGAACGTAAGGTTAAAACCAACAAACACCACAAGCCAAGTGAACTGCCCCAGCGGCTCGTTGTACATCTTGCCGGTAATCTTGGGAAACCAGAAGTAAAGCGCAGCCACCAAGCCGATCACCGCACCACCTTGAATGGTGTAGTGAAAGTGCGCCACCACAAAGTACGTATCGTGGTAGTACACATCCACTGCGAGTGTGGCCAGATAAATTCCGGTGGTTCCTGCAACCATGAACAGGAATACAAATCCCATCGCATAGAGCATCGGCGTATTAAACCGGATGGAGCCCTTGTACATCGTGCTTACCCAGTTAAACACCTTCACCGCGGTAGGAATCGCCACACCGAACGTGATAACAGAGAAGTATATAGCTGAGACATCAGAGATTCCAGCAACCAACATGTGATGCGCCCATACCAAGAATCCTACCGCTGCAATCGCAAGCGATGCGTAGCAAACTGCGCGGTAACCAAAGATAGGCTTGCGAGAGAAGACCGGGATGATCTCTCCCACCACGCCGAAGGCCGGGAGCACCATGATGTACACAACTGGGTGCGAATAGAACCAGAAGAAGTGCTGATACAGCACCGGATCGCCCCCTAGTTTTGGATCGAATACTCCGACGCCAAAGAGCCTCTCAACGATCAACAACAGCAGCGTGATACCAACCACCGGGGTTGCGAGGGTCTGAATCACTGCAGTTGCGTAGGTGGCCCAAACAAACACCGGCAGCCTGCTCCAGGTCAGTCCTGGGGCGCGAAGCTTGTGGATCGTTACAACAAAGTTTAGTCCGGTAAGAATCGAGGAAAATCCTAGGATGAATGCAGCGCCGGTCATCGCCACCACAGCACCACCTGACTCAATGCTATAGGGTGCGTAAAAGGTCCAGCCAGTATCCGCCCACTTCGTCATATCAAAAAGATGGCCTGCCGATGGCATCAGCAGCGCAAAAATGGCAAGCAATGCTCCAACCAGATAGACATAGTAACTAAGGAGGTTCAGCCGCGGGAAAGCTACGTCCTTGGCTCCAATCATAAGCGGCAAAAGGAAGTTCCCCATCGTGGCGGGAATCCCCGGCACGATAAAGAGGAAGATCATGAGAGCCCCGTGCAAGGTGAATAGCACGTTATAAATCTTTGGATCGGTGATGATCTGAGCTCCAGGATTAGCAAGCTCGGTGCGCATAATCAGCGCGGCGATTCCACCTAAAAAGAAAAAGAACATAATCGTAAACAGGTACATGAGCCCGATACGTTTATGATCAACCGAGGTAAGCCATGACCATATACCGGTCTGCCAGTTTAGATAGTTTAGCTCCTCACCATGCTCGTTGGTGGTGGTTACATGCGCACTCATACCTGCACCTTATTGGTTGTAAACTTCAAAACCCATTCGCTCGTTCTTATTTCACCGTCTTGAGGAATTCGATCAGATCCGCAGTCTGCTTCTCATCAACAAGCCCCGCTGGCATTGCAGGAGGATATCCCTCAACGATCTTAGCCGCGGGATTTATGATAGCCTCGGTTAGGTAGGCATCATCACTTACGACGCTCTCACCACCGACAATCTTGGCTTGCCGTCCATAAATTCCCTTAAATGTTGGCCCAACTCGCGCACCACCATCTAGAGAGTGGCAGGTCGCGCAAAGTTTGGTCTCATACCAGATCTTGCCGCGCTCTGCAGGCGAAAGCTTGGCTAGATCTGCCTCACTCGTAGCTGCTGCGGGCGCCGCAGCGGCAGCGGCCTTCGCCTCGGGATTAGAGCCATCAAGGGTCTTCATGAAGGCAATCAGGTCATCTATCTCGCTGTCTACAAGCTGCCCGGCATAGGACGGCATGATGTTAGCAGCATACCCCTTCACGATCTGCAGATTGGGCTGCAAAATTGCACTGTGAATGTAGTTCTCATCAGCGACATACTTACTGCCGTCGCTGAGCTCGCCCTCTTGCTTATAAAGCTTAAGCCAGGTTGGGCCAACTCCTGGAGTGCCGTTTAGGCTGTGGCACGCGTTGCATCCTTTGCCCTGATACAACACCTTGCCGCGATCCGATGGCTTCATCATTGATTTAAGCTTTGCTTCGCTGTCGTCATTAACCCAGCGCTCAAACTCCTGCTCAGACACAACGTGGAGCTTTGCAAGCATGCCGGAATGCCAGTCGCCGCAATATTCAGTGCAGTAGGTCTGATAGGTTCCTGTCTTGACTGGCTTAAACGAAACATAGGTGTAGCGATATGGAATTACATCGCTCTTAACCCGCATGCTGGGAACAAAAAAACTGTGAAGAACATCCCGCGAGCGCATAACGAGTTTTATTGGCTTGTTGACCGGCACATAGAATTCACCGGTAGTCGACTTGCCGTTATCGTACTCAAAGTCCCACTTCCACTTTTGGGCGCGAACGTTAATCGTCATCGCATCGGAGGGCACTGCGCGAAGGTCCCAGAAGTAGATCACTCCATAGTAGGCCACGATGGCTGAGATGATGGTGGGAACGACGGTCCAGATGATCTCAAGGAGGTGACTCCCCTCGAT
>JBILUF010000029.1:0-12045 GCA_044371155.1 Bdellovibrionota bacterium | reverse complement strand
ATCTGCGGGGTTTCGTGCGGCTGTCCGTTGCGCTCCCGATATTTGATGGCGAAATAGATCATCGCCCCCACGATCGCCACCGTGAAGAACAGCGAGAGATCGGTAATCAAGTTGTGAATCCAGTCTATCTTTGGAGCAACTTCAGATGCCTGTTCTGGCAGAAAGCGGAACATGAGAGAGATTCCTTAAAACGGCAGACGTCGAAAAACGTATCCTAATGAATAAATCCATTTAGGTCGCAGGACTAGCCCTTCTTTCACGGCGCTCCCTGGACCATAACCTGTAAATCAGCCACACCAAAAATGAAAGGGTTAGCGCCCCCCCAATACGCTGCGCGCCCAAGGCAGCCCAAACATATTTCCCCTGCAGATGGTCATATCGGAAGCAGAATAGAAACACTTGATCCATAAGGGTGCCGATCGAGCCTTGTGAGGCATCGACAAGGGCACGGCGAACCACTCCGCCATCAAACGATATCCCTGCCATATACTGCGAAAGCTCCCCAGAGGGCGTTATAAGGAAGATGGCAGCCGTATGAGAAAAATCATCCCCATCAGGCTGATATTGAAAGCCAAGGGAGTGCATCAGAGGATCAATGTTCTCCTTGCTGCCTGCCAGAAAATGCCAGCTTTCGGCGCTCCGCTGCCCCTTGGTCAGCTTGGCCCGAAACTCCTCGGCTATCTTTGCAGCATCCTCGGCAGTATTTCTGGGATTAAAGCTCACTGTGGCAACGGTAAAGTCGCTACCCAGTACCAACTCAATCTGATTCAGGAGATCACTAACACCATTCAAGAGGAGCCCGCACAACCTTGGACAGCCATAATAGGCAGGAACAATCACCAGGGGCCTATTGGGAAGGAAAAGTTCCCTAAGGCTCACCTCCTTTCCGGAATCGTCCGTGAACCTTAGTCCAAGGTCGATCTTTTTCCCAAGCTCGGCCTTTACTCCCACCTCTGCCAGCCCTGCTTTAGGGTCCTCAATGGCTCGTGCGGATTGCGGCGCAATCGATGCAGAAACGCAGAAAATGCAAAAAATCGCCAAAAATCGACCAGCTAAGGCGCGCAAATCTAGACTCTTTTGCATCCCAAGCGACCGACATTGAGCATAAAATTGGAGCATCACTATCCCAAGGTTGTTTAAAAAACCCGCCACTATAAGTATGCCCCAAATAGCTTAAAACCAAAACTGCCGCCGCCCCAATGCCTCCCTACCAAGAGCGCAGGCTAGAATCCTGGTAAAATACTCAACTTAATAAACGCCTACTCTTTGACCTAAGCGGCATTTGTTTGGTATATCTAACTTCTGGCGTGGTCAACAAAGCCCTGCCGCGCAAGCAAAATATTGCCCAATCAAGGGAGCCTCTATGCATGACATCTGGAAGCAATTCGAAGAAAACAACATTACTCACAGCGCTGCTCATCATCTCTTGGCAATCCTGGAACTTCGCACCTCGCGCGGATACGCCCGTGTTACGGATGTGGCGCGGCACCTCAACATAACAACAGGCAGCGCCTCAACTAACCTTAAGAGCCTTAAGACCAAAGGGCTCATCGTGGAGGACGACAATCGCTTCCTCAATCTCTCCCCCGAAGGAGACGCGCTAGCCAAGGCGGTAATTGCCCGCAAGAATATCTTTGAGAAGTTCCTAACTGAGGTACTACATGTAAGTGCCGAGCAAGCCGAGATCGATGCTTGTAAAACTGAGCATCTCATTAGCGCTGAGACCGCAAAAAAACTTGAACAGTTTGTGAATCGGTATCAGGCTAGCAAGAGCTAACTGATCCACACTTTTTATTCATTACGCTAGCTACCTACCCGAGAGGACATCAGATGAAAGCAGAGTTAAAAAATGCTCTTAAAGCCGCCATGAAGGCAGGCGAAAAAGTACGTGTTGAAACCATTCGCTCCGCACTGTCAGCGATTCAATACGAGGAGGGAGCGCAAAAAGTCGATGAACTTCCAGCGGCTGGAGCAATCGAAATTTTAAAGCGCGAGATCAAGAAACGCAAAGAGGAGCAGGAATTCGCCGAGAAGGCCAATCGCCCTGAGGCGATTGCCAAGTTAGATCAGGAGATCGCAACACTTGAAGGATTCTTGCCGCAGCAGCTCTCGGCCGAGGCGCTCGAGAAAGTTATCTCGGAGCTCAAGGCTCAAAACCCCCAGATGAACATGGGGCTCATCATGAAAGCTCTCAAGGATAGTCATAACGGGCAGTACGACTCAAAACTTGCAAGTGAGATTGCAAAGCGCATCGCAGGGTAATACCCTTTCAGCATGCGCGCCCTAAAGTCACTCACGGAACAGGAATTCCTAGCTTTGGCCATCTCTTCCGAAGAGGAAGACGGCAAGATTTACGGAAACTTCGCTGCGGCACTGCGGCAAAACTATCCAACCACAGCGGCACTTTTTGATGAGATGCAGGCCGAGGAGTCGGGGCATCGGCAGCGGCTGATTGATCTCCATCGCGCTCGCTTTGGGGAGAACATTCCGCTAATTCGGCGGCAGGACGTGCGCGGATTTATCCGTCAGACTCCGGTGTGGCTCATGAAAACACTGCGCCCCGAGACCGCTCGCAAGTGCGCTGCCGTAATGGAGGCCGAAGCGCAGCGGTTTTATCATGCAGCGGCTGCGCGGGTAACTGATGCCAATACTCGAAAACTCCTCGGCGATCTGGCAATTGAGGAGAGTCGTCACGAATCAAAGGCAGAAACGCTGCAAGACCAGCTTATTACTATCGATGTCAAAGAGGCCGAAGAGGCAACTCGACGTAGGCTTTTCGTACTGCAGATTGTACAACCGGGGCTAGCAGGCCTTATGGACGGCTCAGTATCGACACTCGCTCCGGTGTTTGCTGCCGCTTTTGCAACTCAAAGTAGCTGGGATGCGTTTCTTGTGGGTATGGCTGCATCGATTGGAGCTGGTATTAGCATGGGCCTTACCGAAGCACTCTCTGATGACGGCGAACTCACCGGCAGAGGGCATCCCTGGCTCCGCGGCACGATCTGTGGGGTGATGACTGCCATTGGCGGTATTGGGCATACCCTGCCATATCTTATCCCAGATTTTATGCTAGCCACCTGGGTAGCCGCCGTGGTGGTGGCTGCTGAACTCGTTGCGATCTCCTGGATTCGCCACCGCTATATGGACACCCCTATGCTATCCGCATTCTTTCAGGTCGTAGTTGGCGGCGTGCTGGTATTTCTAACTGGGATTTTTATCGGGAGCTCATAACGCCAATGGAAAAAGTAGTTTTTACAGGGGAGTTTCCGGTAAACGCTGAGACCCTTTTTGCGTGGCATGAGCGCCCGGGCGCATTCGAGCGCTTAAATCCTCCGTGGGCTCCGGTGCGGATTGTCTCCCAAGATGCGGGGGTCAAAGATGGTGCACGGGTACGAATTAAGGTGCCACTTGGCCCAATTCAGATCCCCTGGGACTTGGAGCATCGTGGGTATGTTGCAGGTCGTGAGTTCTCTGATGTCCAGCTTCGCGGGCCCTTTAGCGCATGGAAACATCGCCACCTCGTGGAAGCAACCGGCGCTCAATCATCTCGCCTCACCGATGCTATCGAATACGCAGCACCACTGGGGCCACTAGGGAAGATAGCCAATGCAGTGATGATTGAGCGGGATTTAAAGCGGGTGTTTAAGTACCGCCATGAAGTGCTTAGAAATGATCTCGCGTTGCTCTCTCGCTATCCCGCCTCGCGTCCGCTTAAGGTGCTTATCTCAGGCGCTTCCGGACTGGTGGGCACCTCGCTTGCGGCCTTCCTTGGGATTGCAGGCCACGAGGTGTGGAAACTGGTGCGCCGCCCAGCATCAACAGAAAAGAAAGAGATCTTTTGGGATCCTGAGCGCGGCATCTTAGATGAAGCCTCATTAGAGGGCTTTGATGCAGTCATCAATCTCTCTGGCGAAAATGTCGCCGGCGCACGCTGGTCTGCCGAATTTAAACAGCAACTTCTTACTAGCCGCACTCACACCACCTCGCTGTTAGTTGAGCGTCTTTCGAAAAGCAAATCCCCACCAAAAACATTCCTGTGCGCCTCGGCGATTGGATTCTATGGCTCGCGCGGAGAGGAGACCCTTGATGAGTCCACTCCAGCGGGAGGCGGCTTTTTGCCCGAGATCTGTGTGGCGTGGGAAAATGCCGCACGCCAGGCTGAGCAGTTTGGGGCACGGGTGGTGACGCTTCGGATCGGTATAGTGCTGTCTCCGCGCGGCGGGGCACTCCAAAAAATGCTCCTTCCATTTCTTGCCGGTGGCGGTGGCGTGGTGGGAGACGGCCAGCAGTTTATGAGCTGGATCTCGCTCGATGATGTAGTCGGCGGCTTTTATCACGCGCTGATGAGCGATACTGTTAGAGGGGCAGTAAATCTGGTAGCCCCGCGCGCGGCGAATAATCTCCAGTTCACAAAAACCCTTGGGGCAGTGCTTAAACGCCCCACCATCATGCCGCTTCCAGCCGTGGTGGTGAAAACCATCTTTGGCGAGATGGGCGAAGCGCTCCTTTTAGGCAGCACCCGGGTGGTGCCAAGCCAGCTGCAAGCAACGGGATATACCTTTCTGTATCCAGAGCTTGAGGCGGCGCTAAGGCATCAGTTGGGGAGATAGTTAACTCCATTTTTCTTCGGACGCGCCAAGATCGTACAAGGCTCCAAGACAGCACAGCATAATAATAGGTTGACTTATCATATTTGATAGGTCAACCTATTAAATATGCAAAGCGCAATTAATCTCAATTTTATCAGCATATTACAAGATCGCCTGCGCTATCCCGACAGCCTTATTCAAGTCATTTTGGGTCCGCGACAAGTGGGCAAGACCACCACTACTCTCAAGATGATAGAGGATCTATTCCCCGACTCCTCGCACTATGTCAGTGCTGAGCAGATTTTTAACCCGTCCCCCAGCTGGCTTCGAGAGCAATGGGTATACGCCCAGGGGACCGGGAAGATCCTCTTTATTGACGAGATCCAGAAGATCCAGAACTGGGCAGAAAGCGTAAAGACTCTTTACGATGAATCGAAAAGAAAGAAGCAGCAGGTGCAGTGCGTGCTCTTGGGGTCAAGCTCTTTGCAGATCCAAAAGGGCCTCACGGAGAGTCTCACTGGACGATTTCAACTTCTTAAGGTGCACCATTGGAACCTGCATGAATCCAAGCTGGGATATGGCTTAGACTTTGAAACATTCCTAAAACATGGTGGCTATCCCGGGAGCTATCGCTTCATCGGTTCAAAGGATTGGGCAGATTATATCAGAAACTCAATCATTGCGACCGTGATCGAAAAAGATATCCTTCAGTACCATACGGTAAAGAGCCCAGCCCTTTTCAAGCAAGCATTCGAGATAATTACTTCCTATCCCGCACAGGAGATTTCATACACCAAATTACTCGGCCAGCTACAAAACAAAGGAAATGTCGAAGTTATTAAGTATTATCTTTCGCTATATGAGGGCGCTTTTCTAATCAAGATACTTGAAAAATTTTCAAGCAAAAGTCACCTTCGCAAAGCAAGTTCACCAAAAATTCTCCCGCTTGCTCCCTGCCTCTCATATCTCCACGTTCTTGATAGCTACACACCTGATGAGCAGGGGCGTGTTTTTGAGGCGTTAGTGGGAAGTCAGCTCATCCGCACAGATCATCAGGTGTATTATTGGCGCGAGCGCAACGATGAGGTCGATTTTGTTCTGCAAGCAGGTCGGAAGATCTGGGCAATCGAGGTCAAAAGCGGACGCAATAAATCTTCCCGGGGCCTTGAGCGATTTAAATCCCGATTCCCTGAGGCTCGCCTTGCAATTGTTACAAAAGAGCTATATCCCCAGTTCGAGGCCGACCCGATAGATTTTCTAGAGAGGTTTTCAGCCTAATACTAGTCGATTTCCAAAGGCCGGGATTGCGCTGCAGACTTTTGAAAAGCGCTGTAGAACCGAGCCCTACATCCCGCGCACAAGGTTGACCAGAGTACGCACTCCAAAGCCCACCCCACCGCGCTTTATATATCCCTGCTCAGACTCAGTTGCTGCTGGACCAGCGATATCAAGATGCGCCCAGCGAGTCTTCTTGTTGGTCACAAACTCTTGTAAAAAGAGCGCGGCAGTAATTGCGCCGCCGTACCTGCCGCCGGTGTTTTTGATATCAGCTACCGAACTTTCAATCAGCTTTTTATACTCCTTTGCTAGCGGCAATCGCCATAAACGCTCCCCTGCCTCTGTTGCTGCTTCTAGCAAGGCAGCGACTAACTTATCGTCATCGCTAAAGAGTCCAGCATAATCGTTGCCAAGCGCCACCATACAGGCTCCGGTCAAGGTAGCGAGATCGACAATCACATCACAGCCATCTTTCTCGGCCAGGCAAAGCGCATCCGCTAAAATCAGCCGCCCCTCGGCGTCGGTGTTTAAAATCTCAATCGTTTTTCCATTCATCGCCTTTGCAACATCGCCTGGCCGAGTCGCACTGCCTCCGGTCATATTCTCAGTTGTGGGGATATAGGCACGCACCTCAACTTTAGGATTTAGCTCCGAGAGTGCCTGCATCGCGCCCAGCACTGCCGCAGCACCGGCCATATCAATCTTCATATCTTCCATGCCGGAGGCAGGCTTGATTGAGAGCCCGCCACTATCAAAGGTGATCCCCTTCCCTACAAGCGCTATTACCTTCGATGATTTCTTTTTTGGCTTTAGCGTCATGCGGATAAGATACGGTGGCTGATCGCTTCCATAAGAGACTGCCAGCAACGAATTTGCCCCCATCTTTTTAAGATCCTGTTTATCGAACACATCGATTTTTAATTTGTGCTCCTTTGCGATCCGCTCAGCAGTTTTCACAAGATACCCCGGAGTGCAGTCGCAGGGCGGCATATTCACAAGATCGCGCGCCAACAACGTCCCGCGTGCAGCAACTTGCCCCTCATGCAGCGCCGCCATGTTAGGGGCTTGCGGCGATAGCACCACGACCGATGAGAGCCCTTTTTTCTGCTCGGATTTTTTGGATTTATACTGGGTGAAGGAATACCCTCCCAGCACTATCCCTTCGGCAAACGCGCGGGCGGAAGGCGCTGACTTGAGGTCAACCGCGCCAGCGAGAAATCCAACCGTTTCTGCGTGATACCGCTTGGCCATCGCGACAGCCACATTCCCCAGTTTACGGAGGTAGTCAGTGGACTCAAGAGCTGAGGCATCCTCCGCTGGGCTGCCTACGAGCACCACTATCTCTGCCCCACTTTTGCGGTTTGTCTGCACCGTCAGGGTCTCTTTAGCGCCTGCTTTAAACCCTTCGCGACGCACAGCGGCAGCGATTGCGCCTGAAAGCTCCTGATCCAAAGCAGAAAGCTCTGATTTTTTGCCTCCTTTTTTGAGCTTTTCAGTAAGGTGCTTGCAATCAGCGACAGTCACCGAGGCCACCACCACTGACGGCATCGACTCAATTCCTTTTGGCGCCTTATGAGTAAAGGTAATCATCGGATCTCCCTCTTAAATGAAACTAAAACTTCTTTTCCCTCGCGGGTAACAATCACATTCTTGCCAAACTGCTCTCCATACCGCTGGCGCAACGCCCGTTCATAGGCCGAGATAAACTCAGAGGCATCTCCTTCTGTCGTCCACGCTGATCGCCAGAGAGTCACAACTGTTTTTGATGTCGGATGATTGGGCTGCTCCTGCTCCAGGGCTATTAGCCTATCACCAGCCCACCCGTTAGCTGCTGCTACTGCATCAGCTTTATTCGGTAGAAACATAGCAAGCAATGTTGAGATCGCAAACTCACCAACTGTATCTCTATATACAACTGCTCCTGCATTGGCCCCGCGAAGCTCAGCATCACTAAACTCCTTTACCTCGCCCTCCCGTAGCGGATACCGCTCCGGATGGAGAATCTCTGTGGTGGAGCGGGGCGGAGTGCGAAATGCTGCATCGACCGCCTTGTATCCATCCCGGCGCAAAAGGGTGTGCACAAACCGAAGGCCACTGGTGTAGGGGAACAGAAGCGTGAGCTGCAGGCTAAGCGGCACCGCAGCCATCGAGGCGGTAAAAGCGCCTCCAATAACATTTTGCAGCATTACTGACTCGACGTTGGGCTCGGTAGCAATTCCGTCCTGGCCCGCTCGCCTCCGAGCGTAATCGAGCATCACCGCCGTAGCGTCACCCTCTACCAACGCTGACCGCGCAAGCAAGAGATCGGTACTTTCAACTTTTGAGTCTATAAACTTCTCAAGATCAAAATACTGATCTTGTAGCGCATGAGTGAGCTCATGCACCGCGATAGGTGCCTGTAGGATATCTGGCATCCATCCAGCCATCACAAAATACTTCCGCCCAGGATCGTAGTAGCCTCCAAGCTGGCTCACATAGAGGTCGATAAGGCCCCGCTCGTAATCAAATTCCTCAGGGATAAACCCAAGGGTCTTGAGTGTTATCCCCTCATATTTCATCTTCAAGGGTGGGGTCTTTTCCTGCACCAGAGAGAGGATATTTGCACGCACGGATTCTTTATCGCGCACCAGGCATGGCACCTCTTTTTTTTGCCGAAGCTGCCGCAACTCACTGGCGGCAGCTATTGAGGTTGTAGCGATCTCACATTTCTTGTCAGTGCCACTTGGAGCTACTTCAGCTAACGCTGAACGATGCACAGTCGCGGCAAGAAAAAAGAGTGCTACAAGTGTTGCGGCATTAAAACGCATAGCTATAGGGCAAAAGAGTGACGTGCAACGACAAAAGAAATTTATACCCCAGCGTAAGGGAAGGCGGAAGGTTCAGGAATGAGCAAATAGGACTCGGATAGGAAGGTACCGCTCTATCTACGGCGGAAGTTCCCTGCAGCCTACACTTCAACACTTATCGATGGCTCAGTGGCGCTGCCCTTAACAACTAGCCGGGGCTTGGCTAGCCGCAATCAGGCAAGCAATCGGGCTTTGAAATGTTCCTTATAACGGACTTGAATCACTCAGCATGCTTGTCTTACCACCAAGACCACCAAAAAATTATTAACTTCGTGGTCTTAGTGGTCTTTGCGGTGAAAAACATTCTTGCGCCCTAGGCAAGCAAGGACTTGGGGGGCCTTGCTGACTATATCGGCCCGACGGCTTCCTTTTTCATCATATATTTCATGTGGTTATGTCCTATGAGCCCTCGCGGGCAGATAGATCCATAACTAATATAGGTTGTTCGTCGCAGGTTTTACTCCCGATGGCTCTTCCACTTTCTAACCTCTTAGAGCTTCCCTCATCTTTGGGGCAGATGTTTTCACTGCCGAACGCTCTTGGCACTGCAAGCCTCAGCGAATTTATTCCGCACAGTAACGGCACCCTTCCTCTAGCCTCCCTTCTTTCCCTTTGGCTGTTTGGCAGACGGCTCTTTCGTTTTCGTTTGGGGCTCCTTCCGATCCTTATTATCATCATGCTGATGCTTGGCACGGATCCTGAGGCCGCTCGGCTGGTGCAGGGAATTACTAAGGCTGAACTACCTTCGGGTCTTACCGAGATTAACGCAGGCTGGCTCACTACGCTGCTTGTAGTAGGGGGTGCTTGGCTGCTGCTGGGGGGTGGGGCGCTTTTTTCGCTACCTAACCTTATCGCCATAGGAGCTGTTGGATATCTCTTAAATGCAAAGGATTATCGACTAGCGCATCTTTTACAATACTCAGGCTCATCGCAGATGATATATGGGCTAGGTGCGCTGCTAGCACTGCTAGTGCTTCTGCGATTTATGAGGCCGCGCTACCGCTCTCACCGCTCATTTGGAAATCTATTTGGAAGTTCAGGATTGCCACTACGTGCAATCCTTATGTACTGCGGAGCCATGTTCGCGCTCTTTACTGTATACCTTATTATTACAAATCCTACGCAGCTAGAACGAGCTATCCCAGGGTGGCGCTCCGGCGCTGGTGTGGCGATGCTTCTTGGTGCGCTCTTGGCGTTTGGGGCCTCATTGCCACAGCGGTGGCGGGCATTCATGACTCCAGTCTTTTGGGCTGCGGTGAGCATTGTGATAGGAGCGCAGCTTTTTGCCCCTGCCGCTCTGCGACAGATTCAAAGGCCCCAGCTTTCAGAGCGGCAGGAGAGCCTACAGGCTCGTACGATATCGGGCCAGATTACGCTCAATTCGTCCCACCACATCGCTGCCCTGTGGTAGTACAAATGGCTTACCGGTCAGGCGCTCATAAAGCTCGATATACTTTATCGCCAGCATCATCCGAACATCATCAGTAATTTCTGGCCTAGATCCCCCGTACTCAAAGCCCTGCTCACGAAGCCATAGCCGGAAGAATTCTTTATCTAAGCTCTCTGGCTCCTGCCCTTTTGAAAGCCGCGCCTCGTATGAATCTGCAATCCAGTACCGAGATGAATCCGGGGTATGCACCTCATCGGCAATAGTGAGCCGCCCCTCTTGGTCGTACCCCATCTCGTACTTGGTATCGACGAGGATCAACCCAAACTGACTTGCCACCTCTTGGCCGCGCTTAAAAAGAGCGAGTGCTTTGGCTGCAATCTCATCCCACTGTGCTTGTGTGGCGAGTCCGCGGGCAACGATTGACGCTGGGTCGATAAGTTCATCGTGCTCCCCTTTAGTTGTTGGGGTGAGAATCGGCCCCGATGCAAACGGCTGATTCTTTACCATCCCCTCTGGTAGTTTGTTACCGCAGAAATCTCTTACTCCCTTGGAGTAATTTACCCAAGCTGATGTTCCGGTGGAGCCAGCAAGGTAAGCTCGTACGACGATCTCCACTTTAAGCATGGTGAGCTTTTTGACTACGGAGACATTTTCATCCGGCACTTCAATCAAGTGGGTGGGCATGATGTCTGCGACTTTCTCAAACCACCAGGCACTAATCTGATTTAAAGCCTGCCCTTTGAGCGGCACTGTGCACCATGAGATATCAAATGCCGACTGACGATCGGTGGCGATAAGGATGGTGCGATCCCCTTGGGTGTATACATCGCGTACCTTACCCACATAGCGAGTACCAAGCCCCATAAGAGTGGTCTCTTGAAGTGCAGTTTGCAGGAATGGAGCGATATTTTCTGCTGTAATCATGCGGGTTCCAACGTTTTAGACCTGTCACAGAGTGTCAGAATTCTCGGTGCGATTCAATCCAGCCACCGTACCTACCCCCCTGCTCTAACGGGTCAAAATCGTCAGATCTTACGAAACAGGCAGCCGATATTCGTGGAATCTAGCAGCGATTTGTCAACAAGTCGCCGCGCCGGATAATTCTGAAAAAGAAGCTAAGAAACTTCGCCGCAGAAAGCGGAATTTACCTACTACCGGAGGAGACCTGATATGGCACTTTTGGAACTACGTTTCGTTGGTGGCGATACCCCAGAGCTATTCGAATCAACCTGTCGGCTAACCCCTGGCGTGGTGTGCAGTGCAGTGCGTGGCAAGACCTCAGGAGCTTACCGTGGCTATGGCACATTTCAGTGGACCTCGGCGGTAAAGGCGGCATGCGTAGCTTTGCTGCGTGCAAAAGTGTGCGCAGACACCTCAGAGCGCTCCGCTATTAGCGGCGAGAAAGGCTCGCTTGCAGCGTCATTAGATTATGCGCTTAGCAAGGAGCCAAATTGGCTCGGTGAGATGTTTGGCTTTACTCCGGGCGGTGGGCTGATAGCTCGGCGGCTTTTTTTGGTATCGAACCCCAACCGGAAGCGCCCAGGGCCGGTGGTGATCGTGTTAAATGAGCGCGTGCTGGCTAACGCTGAGATAAGAATATCGCTTGATGGCAAGGTACTCACCTCGACTGAGGATCTGCAGCGGCTTCTTAACACTCTCGGGGGCGCAACGGAACTTGTGACTGGTAGCACGACCAAAGCGAGCTCTGTGCTCGAACTGCCTCAGGTGGTAAACGGCTAACAGGGACTTGCACGGATGCAAGTACATGGAGGCCAGCGATCTCGCCTGAAAGGTTCTATGATAGCTACGGAGCTTTTGGGCGGTGTGCGCGAAGAGGGCCTTTAGCGCGGCTGATCCCCTTCTAGGTTAGAGGAAGTTGCAAAGCGCAGAAATACCTGCTCGAGGTAAACAGCGGCAGCAAACCTTCCTCTGCCTGGTTCAT
>JBILUF010000125.1:0-7122 GCA_044371155.1 Bdellovibrionota bacterium | reverse complement strand
TTGTAGTCACACTAGCCCTAGGCGGAATCATAATCCTAGCACTAGCATCGACGGCTGCCACCACAATGCGCTCCCACCACCTGTTCCATGAGGTGCTTCTGGCCCGGCAGATGGAGAGTCTTTTGGATGCAGAACTTGCCAAATTTACCCGTGACTATGACTCTCACCCGTTGGCACTCCCGCCGATTATCCATGATCCAGGTAGTATTCGAATGCGGGACGGCTCACCGAATGCCGTGATGCAGAGCGCTGGGGAGCATATACGGCCGCACGCCAACTCGCAGCCAATCTCCTTTATTGCGCCGCTGTGGCAAAGCGCCCTTAAGGTCATTCCATCGGAGGACCCGCTGCATAGCAGTATCCACGCTTGTGTGAGGAGCTCTACGCCAATCTCCCTTGCAGGCGTTGATACGGTAATCGTCCTTGGAATTGATGGTATGTGGCAAGCGGCACTTCGGAATATCTCTTCGCTTGGGGTAAGCGGATGCTACCAACTTACTCTTGCACCAACGCACGGGATATTTCTGCGGCAAATCCCTCGGGAGGCGCTCTCCTTAGTGCGGCTTATAATTCCCGTCGCCGAGGAGTACACGCTCTACCTTAGCCAAGCTGGAGAGCTTCGCTACCTGGGTCATGCAGGGGAGCGAAACATTGAAAACCAGCCGATTGTCTCGGGGCTCTCTAGTTTTATCGCCACCGCACTTCCGGCACCTCTACCCGGGGTGGCTGCTATAACGCTCGAAGCAGGGGTAAAGAACCGCAAAGTGCGTCGAAGTGGTGTCTCGCATTTTGCAAAGGGCTCATATGTCGACCTCCTTATCAACTCATTGTAGCAATCACCCCGCCCCATCTGGCAGAACAGATAGCGGTTCGGTGCTGCTTTTGACCCTGTTACTTCTCGCCTCGATGAGCCTTCTTATGATCGGGCTTGCCTCGCGCATTATTCTTACCTATCGCCTGCACAAGGAAGGCACTCTGGGAGCTTCGGAAACCGAGCAGCTTTGGCACGGATACGCGGAGACTCTCCCTACCTCAGTCCCGGCGCGCGAGCGCTGCATTACCAGCACTCTTCCGACCCATACGTTATGCCTATGGGAAACTCCGCTGCTTCCAACAGGCGATTACCCCGCAATCGTCTCGCCGGAGCGCGGCTTTTCAAGGGGTAGTCTTCCTCTCTGGAATGTCTCCGATGGCTTACCTCAGGAAACTACCTGCTTTGAACGTATACGTCCGCCTGAATCATTATCGGCAAACGGGTTACGCTCGCTTCGAAGCTGCACCCAGATCGCAACGATAGCTGATTCACAACAGATTGACGGCAACCTTCTTCCATCGGCAGAGGTACTGGAGATAAAAGCAGATACCGTTCTTATCCTTGGAAATACTCTCGTGCAGACCCTTAAGGTTACACCCCCACTTACCCTCTTTGCCGCAGGGGAGATACGAATCCAAGATCTTGAGGTCGTCTCCGGCAGCACTAATGATCCAGTGGTACTAATCTCTGCGACGAACAAAATCACCGTCGCTGCGTTCTCTGGCCCAGCGGTGCTTTCAGCTCTTAGCCCGATAGCAGTCGATATCCCCTCCCAAGCCGAGGCATCAACGCGCTGGAGACCGCGGCACTTCGTAGCAGAGCGGATCGTCGAGGGGAGCTTTAAACGCTAACCAGATATTGTATCCTGGCGCGATCGCTGCGCTAATCAGCCGCAGCCTGCTCCTCTTCCTGATCATCGAGATCAAGGTCAAAGCCCCGTACGAGCTTAGAGTGGATCTCTGGTAGTAGCGCCGTTGGCCTCCCCCAGGTGCCTATACAGAGATTTTCCTCTGCACGGGTAAGTGCCACATACAGGGCGTTTCTGTCGATTTCAGCAGCTGAATAACTTTTTGCTGATGGGTTCCACACAACAACATTGGCAAACTCAAGCCCTTTAACCTGAGTCACATCAGTTACGATTATTCCCTCATCAAAGGTCGCCGAGAATTCATCCCACAGCCGGACAGAGGAATGAAACGTTGGCGAGAGGAAGGAGTAGGCAAGCTTAGCCTCGGCTTTGTCCCTACAGATCACCGCAGTCAGAGCCGAGGGATAAAGCTCTGCGGCTTTGCCGATCCAGGTAATCACCTTACCCAGAGCGCGTGACTCCTGCTTGCTGTGAAACCAGATCGGTTTTCTTCCGTGGCGTGACGCTGCTGGTGCAGCGGTGCCTTGCACTGCCGCGGCCAGGCTCATGATCTCAGCGGTGGAGCGATGGCTTACCGCAAGGGTTACGAACTGAGATAACGCCCCCGAGGTGTCCCAGTGAGAGCGAAGCTTCTCCCACCCCGGAAATCCCGAGCCTGAGCTCATGCGCTGCGCTACATCCCCTACCAGGGTAAGCTGGGATAAATCCTCAACGCTGCCAATAATTGCAGCAAGTTCGGCGGGCGAGAGCTCTTGCACCTCGTCTACAACAACATGCCGATATAAACCAGCGATGCCATCGTGACGCGCAGTCTCCCCCCGTAGAAGTTGATGGAGGCGCATCAAAATAGGTTCATCGGCACTATCAAGGGTCTGCTCTGCAAAGTTCTCCTTCGTACGGGCATACGCCAACTCAATTACATCTCGGGAGATCAGTCTGGTATCATCCAGCTCAAGGATTCGACGGCTATCTGAGAGCACTTCAAGATAAAGCTCCTCTGCTGAGCTTTGCGCTGATGCCCCGGCGGCGCGCTCCTCGATCGCCTGAAAGACTGCAAGCGAACGCTTTACTCGGTCTACCGAAGATGGGAGCGGGGTCGCTGCGCGCCTAGCCTCCAGGCGTCCACCACCCCGATCCTCAACCAACTGCGGCATAAGCCGTGCTACTGACGAGGCTGCAAGCTCTGAGAGAGTGCGCACCGCCACTCCCTTTACTTCGAGCTGCTCCAAGCTTCGCTCAATATAGAGCTTTAGTACCGCGCTGAGTGCCACCACGACACACTCCTCCGGGCGAAGCGGCGAATTATCTGAGTGCAGAAGCCACGAGAGCCTATGCAACGCAACTGTGGTTTTACCCGAGCCAGCTATCCCCTGAATTAGTACCGCACTCTCAGCATCCTCAGTGATCGCCCTAAACTGCTCAGCGGTAATGAGTGAAAGCACACTTGGCAGTGCGGCATAGTTTCTATCCGTCACGCCTTTTTTGCCGGAGGTCTGAATCCAATCACTGCCTCGCTTCATGGCGGTGCCATGTCGACACACCACCTTACGCAGCACCCCATGCTCAATCTCAAGCATATTGCGAAGCACGACAGTCCCCATTCGTTCCCTACCCTGGATCTCCTCAGAGTACTCATCCCCTTCGCGGTACTCGTAGTAGAGCTTTGAAATGGGCGCCTTGCGCCAATCGATAATCCGGCAGTCTGTATTAGCTGCTGTTCCGATCCGATATTCAAATTCCCTTTCACCGCTCTCAGTCTCTTCGCGCACCACCAACCGAGCCACGTACGGCTTTTTGATAAGCTTATCTAGTATCTCAGCGTCATCACGGAATTTGTCCCTCAGCGCATGCGCGACAGCTTCATCAGAGGCCAGCATCGCTTTATCTTCGACCCGCCGTGCGGCCACCAGGGAGGAGGTAAGCTCCGATGCCCTGGTGCTCTCAGTTTGCTGCCGCGAGGAGAGCTTAGCGCGCTGTTCGCGCAATGAGGCCTGCACGGAGGCCAGCACGGCTAGCTCCTCGTCAACTACTGCTTGTAACTCAGGGGATAAAGACATCGGAGATAAGTTTTATCGAAATAGAGTGTCTCAAACAATAGTGGGGTTACAGTAGCTAGTCCTGATGAATTTAGCTCTCTGCTTAGCGGCCAAGATAGGAGACCGCTATTCTAACAGCTAGAGTACCCCCTGTGCGATTGAGGTGACATCACACTTTAGGTGATATAGATCTGCACCATATGCAGATAATTACCTCCTCTCAGGAACTTCGCGCCAAGCTAGGTGGTGCCCGCAGCCAGGGGCTCTCAGTAGGCTTCGTACCAACGATGGGTGCTCTACATCCAGGGCACCTAAGCCTGGTGCAGATTGCCAGACAGGCAAGCTCGTTTGTGGCGATGAGCATCTTCGTAAATCCCCTTCAGTTCAATAACCAGGCTGACCTCGAGAAGTATCCCCGCACCCTAGAAAGGGATGCTGAGCTAGCTCGAAGTGCTGGGGTAGACCTACTGTTTGCCCCTGCAGTCGACGATCTCTACGCTCGCCCGCCGACGAACAGCACAGATACAATTCCCCGCACCCGTATCGTGGCAGGGGCTGCGGCAGGAGTACTCGAGGGACCCAGCCGTCCGGGACATTTTGACGGTGTAACAACTGTTGTCGGGATGCTTTTTAACCTCGTACAGCCCGACTGCGCCGTGTTTGGGGAAAAGGACTTTCAGCAACTTCGAGTCATCGAGGAGATGGTGCGGGATCTACACTTCCCGGTGCGAATCATTCCGGGACCAACTCTGCGCGACCCTGATGGCTTGGCGATGAGCTCACGCAATGCCCGGCTCTCTCCAGAGCAGCGGCAGCGTGCTGTGGAGATCCCTAAAGCGCTGGCCTGGGCTCAATCCGCGGCTCAACAGGGGGCGCTGAACGCTCAGTCACTCGCCCTTGAGGTCAGGAATCGCCTAGAGGGGTTAGGTAATCTTAAGGTGGACTATGTTGAGGTGGTTGACAGCAAGAGCCTATCTCAACATACTGAAATTACTAGCAATAGCCAGATTCTAGTGGCGGCATTTGTAGATTCTGTGCGGCTTATTGATAATGCAAGGCTTCTAGGGAATCGGTTAAAAGTCGGTTAAGGGTTCAGATCCGTTGTTAAATCATTTGATTGAGCCGTAATAACCTGTAGTAATAAGGGTATATGTTTCAACGGAGTGGGGTAAATTCAGAGGAGATTCGGCAGCTCGATGCAGTTGCTACCCCGGCCCCACGCCCGCTCGAAGAGGAGCTACGCGCAGACATGACTCGCGCTGAGCTCGCTAGTGAATATTCAAAAGAAGCAATAGCCAGCACCCTTAATGTAAATGCCCTTAGCGCAGAGAACTTTATCTCCCAAAGTGAGGAGGTAATAGGTTCTCAGATTAACCGGATTGCTTCCCTGCTTTTAGGCGCCGACGAGCGAAATGCTGAGTCAGAGCAAGAGAGCGCTATGGTGCGCGGTGCGATGGTGCAGGCTCGCGCCGAAGAGACAGCTCAAAACGATCTCGGTAGTAAAGTCTCGTTGCGGGAGGCCGAGAGGATCTCGGTGGCTGCCGGACAGGAGGCACAAACCGATTATAGCTTCAGTACAGACATTCTCTCGCGACTGAACGCTGCAACTCAAAATCCTGAGAAGATAGATCAGCCAACGATATCTCCATCCAGACCCTTGGGTGGTAAAGTTGTAACAATTAACCTCGCCACATCAGATTTTCCTCTCAGTGAGGTGTATGGGCCAGGATTTGAAATGCTGGCCAGAGACCAGTCATCTGCGGCCCAGCGAGATGCCAGCGGAAAAGGTCTAGCGGTCAACCGCGCAACTACGCGCGACGCTATCGATTACGCCTCCATCGATTACGCCGCCGCTGACCTCTCTCAGCTATCGCTCGGCATGCCCAGAGGGGTAGCTAACAACGCAACTAACGATTCCCTGCTAGCCAACAGCTCCCTTGGTTCCGATGCCCGTAGCTTTAGGATAGCAGCCGCTCGCGAGGAGGCGCTCCTCATAGGCGATGCCACAAGAGCTACAGCAGCGTAAATCGAATATAAAGTGAGATATCACGGTCTGACCGAATTTTTGCCCCTGTCCCGAGGCGGGCGGGATTCTGAATCCGATTTCATCTGACACTGTCCGAAACATCAAGTCCAGATTTCTACACAATGAGCGCTCCCAGCGACCGAGAGACCCTCGCTTCAACCTCATGATAGAGGTTTTCCATCAGTCTCAGAGTGCGCGCCTCTGATCCGCTGCACCTAGGGACGATCTCGATATCACCGCCTAGGACCGCGCCTCGGCACAACTGAGGAAACTAACCATTTGTGCAAGTAGTGCGTTATAAAGGGCGTGCGCCTCGTGCTGCGAATCGCGCTGAAGCAACTCATATAAGTGTAGCTCCGCATCGCTAGGGACATCGACCTTCGGGTGTATCTGTAGCCCTATCCGCGCTAACTCACCCCGACAAATAAGAAGCAGTAACGACTCTTTCGAGAGCTCCCCAGCTTCAAGACTAGCAAGCCCCTTTAGCACTAATTCACCGCCCGGTAGCAGATTAATATCGTTCAAGTTCATCGGCGTACACTTCCAATAAAGGAGTCCAGTTTGGAGCGAAATACCTTAGGATTGATGTTCGGGAATCGCACCATAGCAGGCGTAATCACCTCGAACAGGCGAAGGAGTTCGGGTTCGGAAATTCTACCTGATTTTAGAAGCATTGCAGCGTCTCTAAGGTCCCGATCAAATCCTCGCGCAATCTTGGCCAAAGCCTGTGAGTAGTAGTCATAGTGATAAAAATCGATCTGCCCGTGCTTCGCGATCCACACACTTCGCTCCCGCCAACCAGGAAGCTCGGGGATGAATTGATCGGGAGAGGATAATTCAATATTGGCTTGTAGTGACTCTTTAACCTGTGCAATCGCTTCAAAAACTCCCTGGGGCTCAGGGTCAATCTTAAGATCAAGATCGACCGTCGTTTCTCTGAATCCGAGTAGTAGCGCGGTCGATCCACCCACCAGGTAAATCCGACCAGCCCCTGGGGTTAGCCGCCCAATGCTAGCGACAACGGCATTTAATCGCTCGATATTTAATGGCGTTCGCATGAGCTTAGTCTAGCATAAGACTCTCCGTAAGTCAGAATTATGATGGTGAGCTAGCCCTTTGCCGGATAAATGATCTCACAGAAGATCATTAGGCTGTAGGTGAGGACGAGCATGAGAGGACAGCAATCCCAGTCAGCCCGTGTGGCGGTGCAACGACCTCTTACGTATCCTTACCCTGCGGTGGATTCGACCAGAGGTGACTTCTCTCCGGATTGGCGAGTGCCTGAACTTGCATCGGTTCAACGATCCTGCACATGCAGCTACTGTGCTCAGTACCTGCAAAATGAATACAACAACCTCCGACCGTACGGCTCACTTAG
>JBILUF010000124.1:0-7149 GCA_044371155.1 Bdellovibrionota bacterium | reverse complement strand
CTGATAGTAGTGATTGGATCTGTGCGCCCCAGCCGATCCATCCGGGGCGGGTGGCGAGCCACTCTTCCTCTTGAAGGTTCCGTATCTCTCCTGAGCCGGGGGCCCAAACCTGTGCGATTGGAACTCGCCCGCTAAATCCTGAGTAATCACAGACACCACAACCCACCGCCTTAAAACGCGCCGACGGTGCGCCCCGACTCGAGGTGAGGTCGACTACCTTACAGCGCGCACAGAGGGTCGGGATCAAGCGCTGATTAATGAAAAGTGGTGCGGTTTCAGCCAACAGATCATCTTCTACCCCTAATGATCGAAGCCGCTTTACGATTCCGGGTATAGTGCCGGCATGCACAGAGCTTAGGAGCAGGTGCCCCGTTAACGCAGCTTGCAGCGCAATCTGAGCACTCTCACCGTCTCGAATCTCGCCGACCATAATCACATCCGGATCCTGGCGCACGACCGCACGCAAGCCGAGTGGAAATGTTAGTCCGCGCGGTTCATCAATCTGGGTCTGAGAGATATCACTCAGCACCCGCTCAACTGGATCCTCCACTGAACAGACCGAACGCCCCTGCGCGGCGGCGTGAGCGGCCAACGCATACAGGGTGGAGCTCTTCCCGCTCCCTGTAGGGCCAGCGACATACACTGCACCCTGCGGGCGTTTCACCGCCCGAGTAAGTCCATCAAGCACTGCTGCATCAAACCCGAGCTCGTGGAGCGAGGCAGCCCCAACGGCGCCTAGAAGTCTTAGCACCACCTTCTCACCATAGAGAGTAGGGATAGTGCTGACCCGCACCCGCGCCTCGCGACCAGCAAACGGCACACCAAACGAACCATCGCAGGGAATTGAGCCTTGTGAGTACCCCACCCCAGCCAGAACTTTTATCCGCGCCACCACCTGGCTATGCACCGCTGCGGTGCAGAGGGGCTCTGAATTACTCAGGAGCTCACCCTGCACCCGCATCCGTACATAGGTGCCCTCTCGGCGAGGTAGCAGATGAATATCAGAGGCTCCTTTAGAGAAACCAAACTCAACTAGCGAAGCGACAAACTGGCTTACCTCCCCGGTTGGGGGCCGAAAATCGATTGGCTGCGTTAGCGCCCGCTGGCTGGTGTGGGATTCCACGGCGCGAAGCTTTTGTACTCCAGCGATGAGTCGTCCCTCATCACCGCAGTAGGCTATCGAAATTGCCTCCGCCAACACCTCAGATGGCACCTCTGCTACCCGCACCGGCAACTCGATTGCAAACCGCAACGCCCGCTCGATCTCGACCTTGCGACCCTGCCCCACGGCGACGGTAAGGGTTTTGGTACCTAAGATATCGACTATCCCTAGTGGTAAGGCGACTAGGCGCTGCGCATGCTCCTCGTCCAGATAAAGGCGCGCCTCCGGCAGCGAGCAAAGAGCGAGGCTACGCGCCGAGATACCCTCCCGTGCTTGCTGAGGAAGCGCTTTGGGCTCTGTATTGCTCTGCTTAATTGGTCTTAGATACTGAGGAATCTCTGAATCCACGTGAAAAGCCGCCTTTAGTAAAAAACCCAACCACTAGCACCGCCCTCGACACCACCCCTTGCACTATAGGTATCGAGATTTTTTCGATTTTGTTGCTTACTTGCGTGGAATTTTTTTTAATTCCCGGGATTCAGAATCTGGCTAAACACCGTCAAGGGGTTTGCACCTTCTCTATTTGATTAGAGTGGAAAGAGGAAATCGCCTTTCGTCCAAGCGAGAAACAAGTGACCAGTGTCGACCTGCTGTCTGCATGCACTTAAAGCGCGCGGGGGATAGCACTAGCTTCCGAATGTCCAGTGGGGCCTGCCACTGCTGCTGATGGGAGACATAACAACCCATGAAAAAATTCTGCCAGAAGATAAGGCCAGCGAACAGGCATGTAGACAAGACAATCAAGAGCCGCTTCCGAGAGAGGAGCGAGAATAGATACGCCAAGCCAAGAGCAAAGACAGGGGTTAGCTCCACAAAGCCGCGCATCCCAAAGCTCGCACCCAGCCAGTACATCTTCCAGCTGCCATAGATCAAAGATAGTGCAACGATGGCCACGCATCCCCCACGGGCAAGCTGCACCGCTGGAGGCTGAAGCCGCTTGCTCCCGAGTGCCGCTGCGATCAACCCAGCACACATGAGGAACACCGCTGGACTCCATCGGAACAAACTGTTCCTTGCCCCAAAGAGCACCTCCCAGATATGCACCGGAAAAAATTCAAAGCGCTCACCTTGGTAGCTATAGGTGAGCCAGGATCCATACATCACGAACCAGCTGAGCACCTGTGGCACAAAACCAATCAGCGCTCCGCTCACACCCACCAGTCCTCCTAACATCAGCGTCCGCCAGGAACTAACACTCCTCGCCACCACCGGTATAACAACCAGCGCAAACACGATGTTGGTTTGCCGCACCGCAACACTCACCCCCAGAGCGAGGCCTAGGAGAAATAGTCTCCCCATAAAAGCCTTACCCGTTGCTCCATCAAGGCGAAGCGCACACCAGATCACCACAGCACAACAGGCGAGCCCTGCGCTGTGCGACATGCCCGGCTCCACGCTGATATAATACCAAGCAGGGCTCGTAACAGCAGCGACCATCACGGCAACCAAGGAAAGCAGCGGTGAAAAAAACCGGCATAGGAGGTGCCACGTCAAAACGAGCCCGCCGAGGCCAAATAGAGCCTGAGTAAGGATGAACACAAGCGGATAAATAGCAGCCGAGGGCGCCGCAGAGTGCCCATACCACGTTAGCAGAAGCTCCGTTCCAAGAAGCATCGGAGCTGCAAGTAACCCGGTGCCAATGGCGTATTTATTCCGAAGCATCCCGGTGGCCGAGCGATTATCCTCCTCTAGAAACTTGGCAAAATAGCTTTGATTCGAAAGCCCAATCGAGCCACCGGCCAGGTAGCGCACCTGCTCCTCAATATCGATGCTCCCCTTAAGTGCCAGCCCCTGCCCCCACATAAAGTAAAAGTTGGGGTCGGAGCCCCTCAGGTATGGGGTTTTTTTGCTCGGATCAAACCGGAGGTAATCAAGGGTGATTGTGGCAACCAACAAAAAGGCTGCACCCAGCGGCAGAAGATATCGACTGGCTCTTACGGCATACCGAAGGATGGCATGGGATCCAAGCGGGTGAGCTACTGGCGAATAAAATGCCATCTCTCTAGGTCATACCGTAAGAAACTAAACTCCGTTCAAAGCCAACTAGCACGAGGTCTCTCCGCTGCTACCTGGTAGCGGGCTAGCGTTCGTTGGCGGCGATCCTCGCACGTAGTCTGGCGCCCTCCCAGATCCATCAAGGCCCTCTAGTGGAAGAGTCGCTTTGCCCGCAGAGCCAACAACACCGCGCCAGCAAGCATAAGCGCCCCGATTACCACATGCAAAGTAGCGACGATCGGGGACCGCAGCGATAGGATCACCAGAATTCCCAGCGTTAGCTGCACTACCAACAGGATTTCAAGCCAGCGCATATTGACCCGCACTTGGCGCGGGACCGATTTCAGCCGTCGCAGCGAGAGCGACAGCCATAGCACCGCAGCCACTACTACCACCGCCCACAGTCGATGCAAAAGGTGCAGAAATACCTGCAGCTCACTGACCGCAGGAAGACGCACCGCGGCACGCAGTTCGTTAATCTTGCCAATAGTCTCAGCACTAAGACTTGGTAAATAGCTCTGCCCCATGGTGGGAAAATCGGGTACTGCAAGCCCTGCTTCTGAGTGGCGCATCAGATTGCCAAACACAAGCTGCAGAAATATCGCAACTATCAAACCTTTCACCGCCATCCGAAAAGCGGCCAGCTGCAAGGAGTCCGCTACACTCTGGACATTCTCGGTCGCCCGCCACTCCTTGGAGTGGCTGTATGCAAGCGCCACTACCATACAGAAAAATACCTGCCCCAAGGTGCCATGCATCGAGGAGGTCCACACCGGCAGCTGATAACGCACTGTTAGGCCGCCTAAAAGCCCCTGCAACATCACCGCACCCAGGGTAAAAGCGGTTAGCGTGCGCACCCATCGGCGCCTCTCAACGAACAGAGTCCATACGGTTAAAACAACGGTGAGAATCCCAATAAACGATGCCACGAGCCGGTGAAAATGCTCCCAAAAGATACCACCCACCCAGTACGATACAGGGAAGGTAAACATATTGTACCCAAATGAGGTGGGCCAATCGGGTACGGCAAGTCCTGCCTCATTACTTTTCACATGCCCCCCCAGGAAGATAAGGCAGAGCACCACACACACAAGCAGCTTAGAAAACCACCGCAGCCCCGTAACCGGATAAAGCTGCGATAAGCCAGACGAGGATGCCGGAACAGCACCGAGATGCGTCGACGTCGAGGATGTAACGGTCATAATTCACCACCCATTTGATTACTGCATGGAAAGGATCATCAATCGAGTCTCAATTGTCAATTAAAGCGCCAGAGCATGGTTTCAGCCCTCAAAAACGCGCCTTCCTCCCGAGTCGATGCCGCTACTAGACCACCTGTCACGACACCCCCAAGCTCCACTGTCATCCCTTATCTTTTCCCCCCAACCCTGCTAAATACCTCCATATGAATACCTGGACAACTCGCACCCTCTTACTGGCTCTCGTGGTACTCGGCATCGCAGCTTGGCTTCGCTTCCCTTTTATGCGCTCAGGGATGCCCTACTTCTACGACGAGGATGAGGCACACCATCATAATCGGGTGGTGAACATGGTAAAACGCGGCGACTTTGATCCGCAGTATTTTCTCAAACCATCTCTGCACTTTTATCTGCGAATGCCCGTTGTGGCTGCAAGCTTTTTGGCCTCGGTGCGAGCAGGCGAGGTGCGCTCAGTAAAAGAAATTGTCACCAGAGACACCTTTGGCGTTGGAGATTATAGCTTTAGCGCCTCGCCTCAGAAGATCGCCAAGTGGAATCGCGCCTTTAGTGTGGCGGTAAGTCTGCTCGTTATATTGCTCACCATCGTGCTAGCCGGGCAGTTGGGGTTACCTGCATCCGCAACACTCCTCGCGGCAGCACTTGTGGGGGTCTCCCCTGCCCTAGTTCAATCATCTGCCACAATTGGGGTGGACGGCATCGTTACTGCTTGCGCTCTGTTGGCGACTATTCTCGCTCTACGAGTTATCGACCGACCCACTCTGGGCGCAGTCATCGCGGCCGGAGTGGCAGCGGGATGCGCAATCGGCACGAAGTATAACGCTGCTCCGATAGCGTTGCTCCCACTGCTGGCGGTAGTCGTCGCACGAGGAGCCGGAGTAGGCGCTTTAGCCGCTGCTATCCTCACGCCATGCCTAGCCTTCCTAGCGACCACCCCCTTTCTCCTCGCTAATCTTCCGCTCTTCCTCGACCATCTCGGATACGAGATCTGGCATTACGGTATTGCAGGGCACGAAGGCCACACCGGCGAGCCTGGGCTCGGCCAAGCGCTCTTTTACGCCAAATGGCTCTGGAGCTCGGCGCTGGGTGTAGCAGCCTTCGCAGTTTCGATCTGCGGGATAGTGCTTCTATTGCTGCGCGGCGAGAAGCGCTATGTTCTATTTGTTGCCTTCCCGCTTCTCTACCTTCTGTTGATGATCAGCCAAAAGGCCAACTTCACTCGCAATATGCACCTTATGATCCCCTTTTTGGCGTGCGGGGCTGCATTCCTTGCTGAGCTCATCTGCTCACGCTTCGGCAAGGCGCGAGGAGCCGCCACATTCTTTGTCACTCTCGGACTATGTGCGCAACCGTTCCTGTGGGCGCTCAATCAACGCACCGAGGCGCAGTCCTTGCCCGAGTCGCGGTTGCAAGCAGCCGCGTGGCTTATGGAACGATCCAGTGAAAACAAAAAAACCGCACTCTCCGGAGCGCTTCAGTTTGAGCCTGGGGTTTTGAAGCTCCCAGGTGTAACAAAAGTAGATCTGAGCAAAGAGACCGCTGAGACTCTCAAGGCACAGGGATTTGAGCGGATAGTTGCAGGCGCCGCTGAACTTACGGGGCTCGATACACTAACTCTCGAGAGCTCAATCCCGGGCGAGTTAGGACAGCAGAGAATTGTTAAGAACCCAGAGATAAGGATGTATCAGATCCCTCAGTAACCTATCGTAGAGCCACAGCTATCGTAGTTCGCCGCCTCCTTGAACTCGAGTAGGTGCTGCAGCACCCCCCTCACGGGGCTAATCATTCAACTTACGTAGCCGCCACCTCAGTGCTCACACGGGATACATCGAAGGAGTATGCTCAACCGGTAGACAGCGCCTATTATACCTGCGGCGACGGGCCATTTGAATCGGATTGTAAAAAGCGGTACGGTTTTAGCCTATGAGTTACATAGTCACCGGCGGAGCAGGATTTATCGGCAGTGCCCTCGTGGCAGCCATGAACGAGGCTGGGATAAACGACATCATCGTCGTTGATAACCTTGGCTCAACTGAGAAGTGGCGCAACCTGCGTGGCAAACGTATCGCTGACTACATTCACAAGACTGACTTCCTTGCTATGGTCGAGGGCAACAAACTCCCCAGTGGCGTCACTGGAATTGTGCACCTAGGAGCATGCTCATCCACAACAGAGAAGAGCCTCGACTATCTGATGCGGAATAACTTTTCGTACTCTACGGTGCTTGCAAATTACGCCGTAAGAAATCGAATACGATTTGTGTACGCCAGTAGCGCCGCTACCTACGGAGACGGGGCTCTTGGGTATGACGATGATCCAGCCCTGTTTGCGAAGCTTCGCCCCCTCAATGGATATGGTTTTTCAAAGAGCCTATTCGATCTGTGGGCACTAGAGCGTGGATACCTAAGCACCATCTGTGGCTTTCGATTCTTTAATGTCTATGGCCCCAACGAGTATCACAAAGGTGATATGAGTAGTGTCGTGTACAAGGCATGGCGAACAATCAAGGAGGGCCAGCCGGTAAAGCTCTTCCGTTCGAATTGCCCTGAATACAAAGACGGAGAGCAGCAGCGAGACTTTATATACGTGAAGGACTGCGCCGCAGTGCTTATCAACGCTCTTAAGACCCCAAGTGTGGCAGGTGTATATAATCTTGGCACCGGCACAGCACGCAGCTGGCTGGACCTTGCACGGGCGGTGTTTGCGGCTTTAAATCTACCGGAGCGGATTGAGTTTATTCAGATGCCGGAGTCGGTATCAAAGCAGTACCAAAAC
>JBILUF010000123.1:0-7157 GCA_044371155.1 Bdellovibrionota bacterium | reverse complement strand
GGGTAAGCTTTGAGCACCCGCTCGATATGCACCGCACATCCTATCGGTCGTATCGAGCGTTGCTCAGTAAGAGAGATTCCAAACGGAGAACTGTTGGCAGTAACTAAGTCTGGGCCAATGCAGGCTCGCACAAGATCTTTAAATCTCTCTTCGAATATGTGTAGGGGGATAAGTTCCCCTGGAAAGATTACTAGTGGGAGTGGGAACAGGGGAAGGAGGTCGATAGGGGTATCTTCAGTAGCGCTCATCTTGAAACAGTATCAGTAATACTGCTGGTGCGGCAAAGATCATCTAGGTACCAGCTAGTAAGCCGTGCGGGGTATCGCTGAGGGGGAGTCTGGGACCAGAAAAAGGAGTGGCGCTACTGATATCTGGAGATGAGTCCGGGCAGGGGAGATCATCCAAAATGCCAGTAGCGCCTGAGTAGGGGCAGATCTGATTTTAAGGGTCGATTTGTTTTAGTAAGGAACCTCCGTAATAGTTAAAATCAAGGAACACCGTTTGCGAGCAAGAATGAGCTAGGGGGCTATGAAGATGCTGCTTTTTCTCCGGAGCGACATAGCTAGTTCCCCGTTAAAGGGTGGCAGCTCTGGTTCTCTTTCGAACTTACGAGCACTTCGAAAGCTATCGAAGAGCAAAGATGATGCCAGCAGTGAAGCTCGGTAAGCTCCTGAATAGTGGTGGCTGGCCTGTCACGATGCGGCTCTGCAGCTGACAAAAGTTGGCACAGTGACCCTGAATGACATAAATCTAAGAGGTTCTCCTAGTGGATTGGAGCTCCCCTTTGGGCTTCCCCTCCAGCGCAGGTGGCAGCAGCGACTCCCCCGCTATACCGGGCACCCGGTGATAGAGATTATTTTGTTTATTATTTTTAGCTTTAGTGTCGATGCTCTCGGTGACACAGAGGCACCTGAGTGGCCTGGAGCGTGGCCAAGGCCCAGCCTTGGACCTCCTATTGTTAGGTAGTTTAGTCATTACGAATACCTAGATGGAAACTGTAATTATCGATGCACTGGGAGCCTCTGTCCTAGAGTCTCTATCAGTAATGACCATGACCTCGGTTGTGAAGGGGGTCCCTCGGAAGGGAGCCGATCTAAAGATTCGGGGCGAGGTCGTCGGGATCATCGGATTATCTGGCCCGAACTCAAATGGGGTGCTGATCATTAGTTTTGAGCAGAACAGTATCTTTGAGATGCTTGAAAATATGTTGGGTGAGAGATATTCGACCCTATCCGCAGAGGTGCTGGATGCAATCGGCGAGATGACTAATATTGTCTGCGGAGATTTAAAGCGCAGGCTATCGGAGCTTGGCTATCAGATCTCGATGGCCTCGCCCACCGTAGTGCGTGGTGCTGACGCCCAGTTGAGCCAAGAGAATCGAAGTGAGTTTATCAGCATTCCGTTCTCCACCAGCTCGGGCCGCTTTGTGGTCGAGACCAATCTTTGCTGCACTAGCTAGCGCTGAGCACGCTCAGCGCTGTGCTGCTATCTTGCTATCAGGTTCATTAGGCTCCGCCCGAAATAATTGGGCCCGAAATAATTGGGCCCGAAATAATTGGGCCCGAAATAATCGGGATTTGCCGGTGAATTGGCGCTGGCAGGTTAAAGCTCCAGCGCTTTGAGATTTTGTGGCTTAAGGCAATCAAATTGACCCCAAGGGGACTCGAACCCCTGTTTCCGGCGTGAGAGGCCAGCGTCCTAGGCCACTAGACGATGGGGCCACATGTTTTTTCTCAAGCACAAGCGGACGGAGGTTGTAGCAGGTCTGTGGCCATAAGTCGAGGGTGGCTAGGACGTTTATCCGGGCTATAACAGCCTCTTCCTTAGCGTATCATGGGGTAGGGGGAGCCCGATGGACTCCCATAAGGAGTCGGAAGAGGAGGTCGGCGGCAGTTTGATTTCCAAGGGGAGTTTCGGTACAACCTCTGGAGATTCCAGAGGTATTATCTTGAGGTTAAGATTGTTCGCCTCGCCCGATAGTATGCTGGTGTGGCTAGCAAGCGCGCCGCCCGCTGGTGTGTTTAATTGGCTGGTCGTTATCGGCCTGGCAATATAAAATTTGGGCAACGTAAAATTTCAGGCGAAATTTAAGCGGTGCAAGAGTTTTAGTTCGCTGTTTCAGTATCTTCCCCTGTGGTGCAACGGTAGCACGTCTGGCTCTGAACCAGAAAATCGAGGTTCGAATCCTTGCGGGGGAACCATCTTTCGTAGCCAGCCCGGGAGCAAGGGGCCGGCACGGTATGCTCGCTGAGGGTAGTCTCTCCGTGTACTGCTCAGAGATTGCTGATCAGGTCGATCTGTAGAATGCTGAAGGCTGATTTTTCGATTTTGAGATCTCCCGTCATGCCGTCCTCAGCCTCCATTTCTAGTTTATCTGAATTAGTAAAAAGCGCTCTTGATGCGATGAAGCAGCCCCGCGTTGTTGCCTCAATGGTGAGGGGCCTCTTATGCGCGGTGCTGCTGGTGACCGTTGGATGTGCCTCCAAGACACCACGGAAGCCATCGCAGGGGCAGCTGCAAATAGAGGTGGCTGAATCCGCTCGATCGGTTATGGACCCTGACCTCTCTAAAGTTTCGAGTGCGCTCCATAGCTTCATGGTGGGGCAGCTAGCGTTTGAGCGAGAGGATTTTAAGGTTGCCAAGGCCAATCTCTCACGCGCTGGTGAGTTGGCGAATAGAGCGGTGCCAAAGATCAACATCCCGCTAGCAGAGCTCAAGCTTAAAGCCGGAGATCTTGCAGGGGCGCTTTTAGAGGTGCAAAAGGCGCAGGAGAAAGATCCTCATAATGTTTCGTTACGGCTGCTAAAAGCAGGAATTCTAGATGCGCTGGGCCGGGAGCAAGAGGCTGCCTCGGAGTATTTGGTGTTGGCCGCTGACGAGGAGGCCCCGCAGGATGCTACCTACCTAGCGGCCGCGATCTATGGAAAACAAGCTCGCTACCAGGAGGGGATCGAGCTTCTTGAGCGATTCCTCAAGAAGGATCCGCGCAATAATCTCGCCCAATATCTGCTAGGGCTACTGCAGGAGAACTCAGGTCTGCTTGCTCGCGCAGGCCGCCAATATGCTCAGGTGGTAAAGCGCACTCCGAGTAATATATCGGTGCAGTTTGATAGGTTGCGGGTACTGTTAAAGGCAGGGGAGCGTGACAAGGCGGCGGCGCTGGCGCGTGAAATGCTTGAGTCTTCGCAAGCAGCAGGTGGAGTATTCGGTGTGGAGTTGCTCCGCGAGGTGCAGAATCCGCGGGTAGCCTCCCAGGATCTTTTGAAAGCGGTTGGCGTTTTCGCCACTGATGAGATTCGGCTCTCGGACTTGCGGCTTAAGCTTGCGCTTGTGAATGTGCAAGAGCAGCAGTTCTCGGCAGCGCTGCGGGAGTTTTCGGTGATCGTGGCAAAGGAGCCCCAAAACTCGGTGGCGCGATATTACCGTGCGTCGCTCTATGGTGGCGCGGGACGCCGCAAAGAGGCCTATGAGGATCTGTTTGCGATTCGTCCAGAGCAGGAGCTCTTTGTTAAATCCCGCATGTTCGCAGCTTTTTTGAAGAAGCAGGAGCGCGATTTTAAAGGGGCCGAGCGTGCAGTGCGGGAGGCGCTGGCTGCCGCACCGGGTGATGATGCGCTGTTTTCTTACCTCATTATGGTGTTGCGGGAAGGGAGGCAGTACGAGCGGGCGCTGGGGATTGTAAATGAGAGACTCGGCAAGGATGCAAATAATGAGCGGCTGCTCTTTAATAAGGGGATTTTGCTGAGCGACCTGAATCGTGCCAGTGAGGCACGCGCGATCATGGAGCAGGTGATTGCGCTTAACGACCGAAACGGTGATGCCTTGAACTTCGTGGCGTACTATTTAGCGGAGAGCTCCAAGGAGCTAGATCGAGCAGAGAAGCTCGCTCAACGCGCTATCGAGCTTTCGCCGCGCGATGGATTTTATCTTGATACCCTGGGGTGGATCTATTTTAACCGCCAGGAGTATCAGCGTGCCGCTGAGACCCTCAGGAAAGCGCATCAGCTCTCAGGGGGTGATATTGTAGTGAGCGAGCACCTCGGTGATGCGCTGGTAAAAACCGGTGACTTGGCCGAGGCTGCCGAGATTTACCGTCTTGCCCTTGAAAAGGGACGCGATGAGGACCCCGCCGAGCGGAGCACTGAGGTGGCGGAAGCTCTGCCACGCCTTGAGGATAAGTTAAGCTCGCTCTATGAGCAGCATCCTGAACTCTCCCCATCGCACGGCCTCACCCGCGATATAGTGCCGTAGGAGGTGTAGTTGGTGCGAGCCTTATGGGGATGCATGCTAATAATTCTGGTCTGTTTCACGGGCTGCGCGCGAGTGCCTCGACCTTCATTGGCGCCCCAGCGGATCACTGGCGTGGAAAAGGAGGGGCTTCTTAAAGCTATTCGCGCCCAGGATGCAGCGCTCCAGAGCTTTAAAGGATTGGCTCGTGGGGTGCTGGATGAGGAAGGGGAGCGAGCAATTGTACGATACGTTATCCTTTTCAAACGGCCCGAGAGTCTCCGTATTGAGGCATTGCCCTCAACGGGCGCCTATACTCTAAGCATTCTTGCTGCCAATCCAGACGGGGTTGTGATGGTCGACCCGGTCAATCGACGTGGATACCGCAGCACCGATCCAGCGCATGCACTGAAGACGGCGTTACGGATCCCAATCCCGCCGCGTGATCTTGCCTCGTATCTGCTTGGCTTGGTGCCTCAAGGAGCTTTGCATGAGGCGCTTGATGTCAGAAGCTCGCCGGATGGTATCCAGATAGTCGCTGGTGATTTTGAATCATATTGGCTTTTGGATCCGAAGAGCTTGCGATTAAAGCGGATGGAGCTTAGGCGCGCCCCGCATGCACGGCCAAGTTTAAGTATCGAGTACGGCGAATATGTGCCGCAAGGGGCGTGGCAATATCCTCGCGAGCTGCGGCTAGAGGTGCCTGGGGAGTCATTGATTGGCTCAATCTCGTTTCGCAGCGCCGAGTTTAACCCTACCATCTCTGATGTGCCGTTTAACCTTGCGATACCTGCCGATTATGCAGTGTACACCGGCGCTGACCGGAGCAGATAAGGACTACGCCCCGTTTGTAGTTATAAATTAGATCTCTTAAGCCCGTATATTTAAGGGATATCGCTTTGTTAGCAGAACCTGTCGCTGCTGCTCTCGGTTTTCAAATACATCCATCGACTTGCTAGGTGGAATGTCTCACGCTCGTACAATATCCCGGCTAGCTCTGCGGGCTTTCAGGAGGCGCGATAACCGGGTGTTGGCGATTCGCTCGACCGGGGATGTCCCGTGCCTTGGTTAGGGGTCGCAGCGGTGATATCATCCCCGACATGCTTTCGGTATCTAGTCCAGCTGCAGTTGTCGTAGAGGGCCCGTCCGACACGAAGGCCGTGCACAAAGCAGTTGATTGCATAACTATTGAGACACTTGGAATGGATGTCGAGGGCGCGTTGCCAGACATCCGGGAGGCGCTCGCTCGACCGGGGGGAGTAGTTATTATGACCGACTCCGATAAAACCGGGGAGAGGATTAGAGATTACATTCATCAGCACGTACCTGGGTGCCTCGATGCTAGAGTGCGATCCTCAAATGGCAAAGCTCGCGCAGCGGTCGAAAAAGCCTCATCCGAGGAGATTATAAGGGCGCTTCGAGATAGTGGAGCTGAGCTTCGCTGGGCCTTGCCGATCCTGAATGCGAATTGCAACGCCCTGCCAAGATCCACTACTGTTGAATCCCGGTAATCCCAGCTTGTCACCACGATCCTGCCAAGTCTAGGTAGTGTGTAGTAGCGTTCTGTGGTGGTGATTTAAACCTATTAGCTAAACCGCTGGCGCAGCGATTGCTCTCCAAGGGATAGTGCCCATCGAGTAGTCGAGAAATTAAAAAACCCGATTAACATGAGGGCACACAGCGCAGCCGTGATCCACTTGCCCTCCGAAAGCTGCGCCGAGATATGTTCGGAGTGTAGAAACAAAAGCAGCAAAGAAGGCAGCATGTTGATAAAGATGCTTAGGACACTGAGCAGCATAAATACAAGACTTCCAAAACTTGCGGCCAATTGGCTTGGGTGCTCCCAGTCAAAATTTGCAAAGTGGGCACCAAGTCCTATAGCAAGCCCTACGATCCCATAGGCGATAAGCCAACTCATCACAATATTACCCACTACGACCATTGGCGAGGCGTTAATAGCCAGAGCTCCAGCGGAGAAGACTACACTTGCAACGATCGCAACCGGAAAATACCAGGCCAAAAACTTAGCACGTAATATCTGGGCGAGAGAGAGCGGAGATGTTTGAAGGATCCAGAGCGATTGCCCCTCTAGTGAGAGGGATGGAAAGACAAATCGGGTGCACATAGCACTGGTAATGAAGGCACCTAGGCAGATGTTGGTGATAGCCAGAAAACCCTCCCACCATGACTGCGAGCTCCCAAGTACCTGCACCGCGTTTAGAATGCGGAGGTTGTAGAGATATATGACGCATAGTCCAAGAAGTAGTAAAAGCTGGAGCGCTTGAGTGATATCCCGTGAGAACACCCGATACTCTTTAGTGACGAGCGTTTTTGTTGGACCCGATGCTGGAAGTATACGGATAAAAAACGGCATTCGGGATGAGAAGACGTGGGTGCCAAGCCGTTGGGTACGGCTATTGGAGTATGCTGGGAAATGAAACACCCGAAGGACGCAATAGGCCAGTGATGTTGAGGCTAATGCCGCTGCATAGAGCAGAAGCAGGTAGAGCCCAAAGGGGCGCCCTGTAGGCTCAAGCCACTCCCCAAGCGCTGCAGAAGCCCAGTAGGACGGTGTCCACGGTGCATTCGGTGTGAGCATCGCCGAAATAATGTGCAGCATGGTGTTGATGTCTTGCCAGTTAGCGTCGTCGGGGACAATTAAGCGAAATAGTAGAAATAGCCCGAAAAAAGTTACAATAGTAATTATCCCAAAGAGCTCTCGAGTGCGGGTGGACGGCAGGGCCGAGGAGAATAGAGTCGCTACCACTACTGCCAAAGCTGCGGGGGTAAGAAAGTACGGAATGAGCACCACGGGCAACAGGAGGTAGTAGCTAGCTGGAGCCTTGTATCCAGCACCGAACCCCAACACAGCAGGTATTCCAAAGACAATTACCAGCCATGAGGAGCTTAAGAGCACCTCAAGAAGTTTT